>DASTHP010000052.1:0-9333 GCA_035718125.1 Burkholderiales bacterium
CCTGGTTCATCACGGTCACGGTTTGCGAGAAACCGAGCACGCGGTCGATGTCGTGCTCGACGATCAGCACCGGGATGCCGGCGGCCACGTTCTTCACCAGGCTGGAGACGCGCTCGCGCTCCGCGGCTGCCAGTCCCGCGAGCGGCTCGTCCAGCAGCAGTACGCGCGGCTTGGAGCCGAGCGCGATGCCCAGGTCCACCAGGCGCTGGCCGCCGTAGGACAACTCGCCACCCTGGATTTCCTCGATGCCTTCCAGTCCCAGGAACTTCACCAGCTCCGCAGTCTCGGCGTGGATCTCCGCGTAGCTGTCGGCATCGCGCCAGGCGTTGAAGCGCGCCGGGTGCCGCGCCTGCAGCGACAGGCGCAGGTTCTCGTAGATCGTGAGGCCCTTGAACAGATTGGTGATCTGGAACGAGCGTGCCAGGCCCTGCCGGCAGATGCGGTGCGGCGCCTGCCCCTCGATCGGCTCGCCGCGCAGCGACACCGTGCCGGCGTCCGGCGCGAACATGCCCGAGGCGACGTTGAACAGCGTGGTCTTGCCCGCGCCGTTCGGGCCGATGAGGGCGTGGATCTCGCCCGCGCGCACCGCCAGGCTCGCGCCGCTCACGGCGCGGATGCCGCCGAAATGCTTCTCCACCGCAGCGAGCTCGAGCACCGCCCCCTGCGGCAGCTCGGGCCGCAGGAACGCGGGCAGCGGCAGGCCCTCGTAGATCCGGCGCCGGCTCATCGCCGCCGATTCCTCCGGCGGCGGGCGCAGGCGCCGGCGGATTCTCGCCCAGATGCCGGTGAGCCCCTCGGGCGAGAACAGCACGAAGCCGACGAACACCAGGCCGAACCACAACAGCCAGTTGCCGGTCCAGATCGAGAACAGCTCGCGGAACAGCACGTAGAACCCCACGCCGAGCGCGGGCCCGAGAATGCTGTGCATGCCCCCGATCACCACCATCGCCAGCAGCTCGCCGGAGAAGGCGACCGAGACCGACTCCGCCGACACGAGGTAGTTCAGGAAGCCCTGCAGCGCGCCGCCCAGGCCCGTGACCACGGCCGAGAGCACGAACACCGCGAGGCGATACCGGTCGACGTCGTAGCCCTGGAAGGTGGCGCGCTGCTGGTTCTCGCGGATCGCCACCAGCACGTGGCCGAAGGGCGAGCGCGTCACGCGCAACAGCGCGTAGAGCACGCCGAAGGCGACGAGCGCGATCAGGCCGTAGTAGACGGTGTGGTTGTCGAGCGGCAGCGCTTGGATGCCGCCGCGCGACAGGCCGCCGAGGCCGTCCTCGCCCCCGGTGAGCTCGGTCCAGCGGAAGGCCACCGTGTAGGTGAGCGCGACGAAGGCCAGCGTGAGCAGCGCGAAGTACACGCCGCGCCGGCGCAGGATCAGCGCGCCGACGACGAGCGAGAGCAGCGCGACGCAGGCGATCGAGAACAGCATCGGCAGCACGATCTGCCCGGCGAACCAGTGCTTCTGCGAGATCGCCGCCGCGTAGGCGCCGATGCCGAACCAGGCGCTGTGCCCGAAGGAGGTGAGGCCGGTGAAGCCCACCAGCATGTTCAGGCCCAGCACGGCGATGGCGAGCGTCACCATCTGCGAGGCCGTGTTGACCGAGAGGCCGAGCGCGCGCATCACGAACGGCAGCGCGAGGAGCGCGATCGCCCCGATGAGCAGGGTACGGCGCGGGCTCATTCGAATTTCTCGATGCGCTCGCCGAGCAGCCCGCGCGGGCGGAACATGAGCACGAGGAACATCAGGATGTACATCGAGGCCTCGCCCGCCGCCGGCACGAAGTGGATGGTGATGCCGCGCACCACGCCCACCAGCAGCGCCGCGAGCACCACGCCCCAGAAGCTGCCCAGCCCGCCGATGACGACCACCACGAAGGCGATGGTGATGATCTCGGCGCCCATCGCCGGGTGCACGTTGGTGATCGGCGCGAACAGCGCGCCGCCCAGCGCCGCCATGCCCACGCCGAGCATGACGATGGTGGTCATGTAGGGCTGCAGGCGGATGCCGAGCGCCGCCACCATGTCGGGGCGCTGGATGCCCGCGCGCACCACGCGCCCGAACGAGGTGCGATGGATCAGGAACCAGATGGCCGCGAGCACCAGCGCCACCACGGCGAGCAGGAACAGGCGATAGCGCGAGAAGAGGAAGTCGCCCAGCACGACGCTGCCCTTGAACGCCTGGGGCATGGCGAAGGCGAGCGGCGCCGCGCCCCAGATCATGCGGATCGCCTGCTCGGCGACGAGCGCGAGGCCGAAGGTGACGAGCAGCGACAGGATCGGGTCGGCGGTGTAGAAGCGGCGCAGGAGGAACCGCTCGAAGAGGATGCCGAGCAGCGCCACGACGACCGGCGAGAGCACGACCGCCGGACCGAAGCCCGTGTACTTGACGATCGCCACCGCGCCGTAGGCGCCCAGCGCGTAGAACGCGCCGTGCGCGAGGTTCACCACGCCGCCGACGCTGAAGATCAACGACAGGCCGAGCGCGATGAGCAGGTAGTAGCCTCCGAGCACGAGGCCGTTCACCACCTGCTCGAGGAGGAGGAAGAGCTGCATCGTCAGTTCACGCCGGCGGCAAAACGCAGCGCGGCGACGCCCATTCCCGGTGCGCCGCCGCGCGCGCCTGCTCCGTCATCCGGCCCGCGGGCCTAGAGCACGCAGGCGTTCGCTTCCTTGGGCGGGTTGATGCTCTCCAGCGGCTGGTTCGCCGCCGGCACCGCATCGCCGAACTTGAGGAAATCCCACTTGTCCTTCGCCTGGCCCTTGGGCTTGACGGTGAACGGGTAGGCTTCCTGGATCAGCTGGTGGTCCCAGGCGCGGAAGTAGCCCTTCCTCGCCTTGAGCAGGTCGAACTCCGCCTGGCTCTCGAAGTACTTGATGAGCTGCTCGGTGTCGGTGCCCTTGGTGGCGTTGATCGCCTGCGCCATGATCTTCAGCGACACGTACTCGATCCAGGCGTGGTTCTCCGGCGGCTTGCCGTACTTCTTGGTGAACGCCGCGACGAAGGCCTTCGATCCCGGGGTGTTCAGCTCGTGGTGCCAGACGGTGGGCCAGATGCCGGCGAGGTTGCCGTCGCCCGCCGCCCAGGCGTCCGCGGTGTTCAGGTTGAAGCCCGCGACCTGGAAGGGCAGGCCGAACTCGGCGTACTGCTTGACGAAGTTGGTGACCTGGTTGCCGCCCAGGTTGGTCGCCACGAGGTCCGGCTTCGCCTGGCGGATCTTCAGCAGGAACGGGCTGAAGTCGGTGGTGTCGGTCGCCGTGAGATCGTCGCCCACGATCGTGCCGCCGTTGGCCGCAATGAAGGCCTTCGCCGCCTTGGCGAGGTCGTGGCCGAAGAGGTAGTCGGAGGTGAGCGCGTAGATGCGCTTGCCCTTGATGTAGCCCTCGCGCGCGAGCGCCTGGCCGGCGGCGTTCACCATCACGGTGACGGGAATGTCCACGTGGAAGGTGTAGCGGTTGCAGTTCTTGCCGCGCAGCACGTCCGAGCGCGCGCCGATCTGCAGGAAGAGCTTCTTGTTCCTCGCGGCCACCTGCATGATGGTCTGCGCCGAGGCCGAGTTGATCTCGCCCATCAGGAACTCGACGCGATCCTGCTCGAGCATGCGCTGCGCCTTGGTGGAGGCCGTGGCGGGGTTCACCGAGTCCTCGGACATCACGTCGAGCTTGCGTCCCATCACGCCGCCGGCCGCGTTGATTTCCTCGGTCGCCATCTGGATACCCATCACGGCGTACTGGCCGAGCGCGCCGAGAAAGCCGGTGAGCGGCGTGAGGTGCCCGATCTTGATCGACCCGGCCTGCGCCTTGACGATCGCCGGGAAGCCGAGCGCGAGCGCGCCCGCGACGCCGGCCTTGAGCACGTCTCTGCGTGCAGTTTTCCTGTCGGTCATGCCTTATTCCCTCCCTTGGTGAGCGGTTCATCGTCCGCCGGCGTCGTGATCACGAGGAACACGAGCCCGGCGGTTCCGGTATTGGTGAAGCTGTGCGGCACGCCCGGCGGCAGATAGACGTAATCGTGCGGGCGCATGAGGTGCCGGTCCTTGCCCACGGTGAGCACGCCCTCGCCTTCCAGGACGTAGTAGACCTGCTCCTGCACCTTGTGCACGTGCTCCTGCACGTAGGCGTTGGGGGCGTAGCGCGAGATGCGGAAGTCCATCAGGCTCGAGCCCGAGTTCTCCGGGCCGACGAGCGCCTTGGACAGCGCGCCGCCGAAGTGGCCGGGATACTCGCGCCAGGCGACGCGCGCCATCTGCTCTACGAAGGCGGTGGAGCGGCGCTTGCGATTGCGTTTCATGGGTGGCCTCGCAGTCTAGGAATCTGCCGGGTGGAAGGTGAAATACCTTTTTGCGAGCTTGGCTATAAGCGCGCGTTATAGCAAGGGTCGCAAAAGCCTATTTTCGCGCCGTTGCGGTCGGCCCCTACCATGGGCCGCAGACCCATGGCGCACGTGGCTTTCATCGCGAAGAACCACCTCAACCCGGCCTACGGCGGGGCGCTCTTCGGCGCGCGCGCCGTGGCCGCGCGCTTCGGCTACGAGGTGCGCCACAGCGCGCCGGAGCGGCCCGACGACATCGCGCAGCAGGCGGTGCTGATCGAGCAGGCGATCGACGCCAAGCCCGCCGCGATCCTGCTGGTCGCGGCCCACGAGACCAAGCTCACCCCCGCCATCCGCGCCATCAACCGCGCGCGCATCCCGCTGGTCAGCCTGGTCGGCGAGCCGCGCGAGGGCGAGTGGATCTGCCACGTCGGCTCGGACGACGTCGCCCTCTCGCGCGCGGTGGCCGAGCGCGCGCTCGCGCGCCTGGCGAGCGGCGCCGAGGTGGCGATCATGGACGGGCACCCGGATTCGATCACCACGCCCAAGCGTCATCGCGGCTTTCTCGAGGCGCTGGCGGCCCACCCGCAGCTGCGCCTGGCGGCAAGCGCGCACGGCGACTTCCAGAGCGAGCCCGCGCGCAAGGCGGCGCTCGCGCTGCTCGCGGCGCACCCGCGCCTGGCGGCGATGCTCGTCGCCAACGACCTGATGGCGATGGGCGTGCTGCGCGCGCTGGAGGAGACCGGCCGGCAGCTCGCGCTCGTGAGCATCAACGGCACGCCCGACGCCGTGGCCGCGATCCGCGCCGGCCGGCTGCTGGCGAGCGCTTCGTTCAACACGCTTGGCTTCGGCAGCCTCGCCATGGAGGCGGCCGCGCGCCACCTGCGCGGCCAGCCGGTGCCGCGGCGCATGGTGCTGCCGGCGGACATCATCGACGCATCGAACTGGGCGCAGTGGGACCTGCCCTACGAGGCACGGCCACGCCCGGACTGGGATGCGGTCGCCGCCGCTCACGGAGAATGGAAGACCACCAAGGAGACGACATGAGAAACGCCAGGCCGCTATTCCTGCTGTGCGCGCTCGCCCTCGCGGCAGCGCCCGCCCTCGCGCAGCAGTTTCCTGCGCAGAACGTGCGCATCATCGTGCCTTACCCCGCCGGCGGCTCCGCCGACTTCATGGCGCGCGACATCGCCAACGGGTTGAACAAGTCCTACAACCCGCCGGTGCTGGTGGAGAACCGGCCCGGGGCCGGCGGGCACCTCGGCGCCGAGCAGGTCGCGAAAGCGGCGCCCGACGGCCACACGCTGATGCTCGGCACCATCTCGCACCACGGCGCCTTCAAGATGTACAAGACGCTGCGCTACAACCCCGCCGCCGACCTGCAGTCGGTGGTCCTGATCGCGGAGAGCTTCAACGTGCTGATGGTGCGCGAGTCGCTCCCGGTGAAGAGCGTGGCGGAGCTCGTCGCCATGGCGCGCGCGCAGCCCGGCAAGCTCACCTATGCCTCGGCGGGCAGCGGCTCGGCCACGCACATGGCGGCGGAGCTGTTCAAGTACATGACCAAGGTGGACATGCTCGGCATTCCCTTCAAGGGCGGCGCGCCCGCGCAGGTGGCGCTCCTCGGCGGCCAGGTGGACGTGAACTTCGAGACAGCCGGCACCGCCACGGGCGCGATCCGCACGGGCAAGGTGCGCGCGCTCGCGGTGACGCTGCCGCAGGCCTCGCCCTCCTTCCCGGGGCTGCCCGCGATCGCCGAGGCGGTGCCGGGCTACGCCGCCGTGCCCTGGTACACCATCTCGGGCCCGAAAGGCATCCCGGCGGGAATCGTGCAAAAGCTCAACGCGGACATCAACGCGGTGCTCAAGTCGCCCGAGCTCGCCAAGCGCTGGGACACGCACGGCGTGATTCCCCTGGGCGGCACGCCCGAGGAAGCGGCGCGCCGCAACGACACCGAGGTCAAGCGCTGGACCGCGGTGATCGAGGCGGCCAAGATCCAGGTCGAATAGGCCCTGCCGTTCGCCGGCGCGTCGCTGGGCGGCGAGCGGTTCGCTCGAGCGCGTGCCGCGGGACCTGCATCGGGTATAAGCTCACGCTATAGCCACGACGCATCCCGGAGGAGGGATTGTGGACCTGCGCCAGCTTCGCTATTTCGCCCAGATCGTCGAGAGCGGCAGCCTCTCCAAGGCCTCGCGCCAGCTCTACATTGCGCAGCCCGCCTTGAGCCAGCAGGTGAGCAAGCTCGAGGGCGAGGTGGGCAGGCCGCTGCTCAACCGTTCCTCGCGGGGCGTGGCGCCCACCGAGAACGGCCTTGCGCTGTATCACCACGCGCGCTTCATGCTGCGCCAGCTCGACCAGGCGCTGTCCATCGCGCGCCAGGAGTCCGGCGCGCTGCAGGGCATGGTGTCGGTGGGCCTGCCCGCGACCACCGTCGCCGCGCTCGGCCTGCCGCTCGTGCGCCGCGTGCGCGAGCGCTACCCCAGCATCATGCTGAACGTCGTGGAGGGCATGAGCGGCCACCTCGGGCAGATGATGCGACTGGGGCAGCTGGACCTCGCGGTGCTGTTCGCGAGCGACGTGGCCCTCGACCTGTCGGTGGAGCCGCTGCTGGAGGAGGAACTGTTCGTCATCCTGCCCAAGAAGAGCCCGCTGGTGGCCCCGCGCCGCGCGAGCATTCCCATCGAGGAGGCCGCGGCGCTGCCGCTCATCCTGCCCACCAGCACGCACGGCCTGCGCCGGCGCATCGCGGCGGAGTTCGAGCGGCGCAGCCTTACGGCGCGCATCGTGGCCGAGATCGATTCGTTGTCGCTGCTGATGAACTGCGTGCACGACGGCATGGGCGCCACCATCAAGCCCATGGCCGCGGTGTACCTCGAGGGCGCGCGCGGCCGGCAATGGCGCGCGCTGTCCATCACCGGCGCGCACATGAGCCGGCGCAACTACATCTACTCGCTCGCACCCGAGCGCCTCTCGAGCGCCGCCGCCGCGGTGGCCGCCGAGCTGCGCGACACGGCGCGCTCGCTGATCGACTCGGGCGCCTGGACCGGCGTGGAAGTCATCTCCGCGGCGGCGGCCTGACGCCGCGGGCTTGGACGGCTTAGCGCTCGCCGAGCTTGCCGCGAAGGTCGCCGCAGCGGCGGCGATCGTGGTCGCCGCCTCGCGCGCCGCCGAGCGCGCGGGGCCCTTCCTCGGCGCGATGGTCGCCACGCTGCCGGTGTCGACGGGGCCGATCTACGTGTTCCTCGCGATGGACCACGGCGTCGCCTTCGTCGCCGACGCCGCCACCATGAGCGTCGCCGGCACGGCCGCCATTGCCGCCTTTGTGGCTGGATACGCGCTGGCCGCGCAGCGTTTCGCCACCGCGGGCTCGCTCGCCATCGCGACGCTCGTCTGGCTTGCGGCAGCGCTCGCCTTGCAGCTGCGCGCGTGGTCCTTCCTGGAGGCCTGCCTGCTCTTCGCCGGCACCCTCGCCGCCGCGCTGCTCGGGCTGCGCCGCTTTGCCGTCGCGGCCGCGCCGGCCGCCGGCTCGCCCACGCGGCTCGACCTGCCGCTGCGCGCGCTGCTCGTCGGCGCGCTGGTGGTCGCGACCACGCTCGCCAGCCGCGCCTTCGGCCCTGCGGTGACCGGCGTGCTCGCCACCTATCCGGTGGTGTTCACCAGCCTCATCGTGATCCTGCAGCCGCGCGGCGGCGGCGCCTTTGCGGCGGCGGTGCTGGTGAACGGCCTCAAGGGGCTGCTGGGCTTCGGCACCGCGCTCGGGGTGCTGCACGTCGCGGCGCTGCACATGAGCGCGGCGCCCGCCCTGCTCCTCGCGCTTGCGGTGGCGGTAGGCTGGAACGCAACGCTCACGCTGCTGCGCCGCAGGAGGAACTGAGCGGTGGACGCGGACGCGCGCAGGAAATACAGTGCGCGCGAGGAGGAGAACAATGACCCATCAAGGAAACGGCAACCGCAGCCTCGCCAGGCTCGGCGTCTTCGTCGCGCTGCTCGCGACCGCCACCGCTGCGCTCGCGCAGGCCTATCCGACGCGCCCCGTGCGCCTCGTCGTCGGCTTCACGCCGGGCGGGGGCGTGGACATCAACGCGCGCATGCTCGCGCCGCGGCTTTCGGAGTACCTCGGCCAGCAGGTGGTGGTCGAGAACCGCCCGGGCGCGGGGACCAACATCGCGAACGAATTGGTCGCGAAGTCCGCGCCCGACGGGCACACGCTGCTCGTCAATACGCCGGCGATCGCGATCAACATGTCGCTGTACCGCAACCTGCCGTTCGACACGCTGCGCGACTTCGCGCCCATCTCGGTGATCTCCGAGAGCCCGAACGTGCTGGTGGTGAACGCGAAGCTCCCCGTGCAGAACGTGAAGGACCTGATCGCGATGGCGCGCAGCAGCCCCGGCAAGCTCAACTACTCTTCCGCCGGGGTCGGCACCACCCAGCACCTCGCGGCCGAGCTCTTCAAGCTGCGCACGGGCACCTTCATCGTGCACATTCCCTACAAAGGCACCGCGCCCTCGCTCGCCGGGCTCATCGGCGGCGAAGTGGAAATGTCCTTCGCCAACATCCCGTCCATCCAGGCGCACCTCAAGTCGGGCCGCCTGCGTGCGCTCGCGGTCACCGCAGGCAAGCGCGATCCGCAGATCCCCGACGTGCCGACGATGAAGGAGGCGGGCCTCGAGGGCGTGGAGGTGGTGGTGTGGTACGGCGTATTTGCGCCCGCCGGCACGCCCAAGGAGATCGTGCAGAAGCTCGCCACCGGCATCCAGCGCGCCACGCGCGACCCGGAGACGAGCCGCCGCCTGCTCGAGCAGGGCGCGGTCCCCGTGGGCAACACGCCCGAGGAGTTCGCCAAGCTGGTGCGCGAGGAAGTCGCGCGCTGGGCCGAGGTGGTGAAAGTCTCCGGCGCCCGCGCCGACTAGAAGAAAATTGGGGTCAGGGCCGAATTCTTTGCATGCAAAAGAATTCGGCCCTGACCCCAATTTCTAGGGCCGCTGGGGGAAGGAGCGGCCGAAGATTTCCTCGGCGATGCG
>DASTHP010000053.1:0-2400 GCA_035718125.1 Burkholderiales bacterium
TCGCCCAGGGCCAGGGCGTGAGCAAGAACGAGATCGTCATCGGCTCGATGCAGGACCTCTCGGGCCCGATCGTGGCCTTCTCCAAGCAGCTCAAGTACGGCATGGAGATGCGCGTCGAGGAGATCAACGCGCAGGGCGGCATCCACGGCAGGAAGCTGAAGCTGGTGATCGAGGACCACGGCTACGACCCGAAGAAGGCGGTGCTCGCCACGCAGAAGCTGGTGCAGAAGGACAAGATCTTCGCCATGGTCGGCACCATCGGCACGCCCACCGCGCTGCCCTCGATGCCGATCCTGTTCGAGAAGAACATCCCGCACCTGTTTCCGCTCACCGCGGCGCGCCAGATGTACGAGCCGGTGCATCGCCTGAAGTACTCGATCGCCGCGCCGTATTTCGACCAGATGCGCGCGGCGGTGAAGTACATGGTGAAGAACAAGGGCTACAAGAAGGTCTGCACCCTGTACCAGGACGACGATTTCGGCGTGGAGGTGATGCAGGGCGCGGAGGCGGGCCTGAAGGAGATCAACATGGCGCTCGCCGAGAAGACCACCTACAAGCGCGGCGCGACCGACTTCTCCTCGCAGGTGGCGCGCATGAAGGACGCCGGCTGCGACCTGGTGGTGCTCGGCACCATCATCCGCGAGACCATCGGCACCATCGCCACGGCGCGCAAGCTGGGCTGGGGCGTGGACTTCATGGGCTCGACCGCCGCCTACACCGACCTGATCCACAAGCTCGGCGGGCCGGCGATGAACGGTTTCTATGCGGCGAGCACCGTGAACAATCCCTACCTGGACGACGCCTCGCGCAACGTGCGCGAGTGGGCGAGCAAGTACAAGCAGAAATACAAGGAGGACCCGGCGGTGTTCTCCGTGTACGGCTGGCAGGTCATCGACCTGTTCATCCAGGTCGCCGAGAAGGCCGGGCCGAAGCTCACCACCGACAGCTTCGTCAACGCGCTGGAGAACTTCTCCTCGCCGCGGGACATGTTCGGCTCGGACGCGATGGTCTTCTCCAAGACCAAGCACCTCGGCTCGAACCGCGCGCGCCTCTCGCAGATCATCAACGGCAAGTGGACGCCGATCACGGACTACATCACGGAGTGACCCTCCAGAGCTGCGAGAAAAACGGCGCCTGCGGGCGCCGTTTTTCTTTGTGTCGGACGAAAGGAGAAATCATGAGCATGACGCATGCGGTGCTGGGTGCGGTCGCGGTTCTCGCCGCAGGCTGCGCGGGCAAGATGCCGCAGACGGCGGAGGAGTTCCGCCAGATGGCGCCGGGCGCCTTCATGGTGCAGGTGCAATCCTTCGAGGTGAAGCGCTCGCCGCGCGAGATCGGCGAAACGTTCCGGCGACGCGCCCCCGAGTGCCTGAACATGACGATCCGCACCACCTCGAGCGCCCCGGGCAGCTACCAGGTCATCGACACCGCATACAAGGCGACCGTGATCGCCGGGGGCGACAAGGCGGAGCTGCACCTGCAGCAGAAGCACCTGAAGGGCGTCGTCAACGTCTACGAGGAGCCGGCGGACGGCCACTACCTGTTCGTGGTCGATGCCGTCCCGGCCGGTGCGCGTGCCTCGAAGGTGCAGATCATCGGCCCGTCTCGCGGCTACGACGTGGTGGTGCGGGCGATCAAGGCTTGGGCCGACGGCAGCAGCACGGGCTGCCCGGACCTGACCAAGATCGGATGAAGCTGCACGCGCTCGTCTTCCTCGGCGCCGTCGTCGTGGCTGGTTGCGGTGGCGCAACCCGCTATACCGATAGCGGCGAGAAGAATCTCATCATCCGCACCGAGACCAGCGCTGGCTCCGCCTTCAGCAGCGTGAAGGCGGTGATCGGCGTGCACGCGGTGGACGCGCAGTGCCAGCTCACCTACGAGGGTTACGTGGAGCTTGACCGGCCGTTGGTGCAGGTCGGCATTCCGCCGGGGCGTTTGAGCTACCTGGTGTTCGAGTTCGCCAGCTCGTCTTTCCTGGGCGGCACGCGCGGCTCCATCAGCCAGGAAACGCTGCTGCGCCCGCGCCCCGGCGCGACCTACGAGGTGCGCGTGACCTACCAGAACGAGCTCTACGAGGTCGCGATCCGCGAGACGCCGCCGCGCGGCGGGCGCCCGCGCGACATCGAGCTTGTCGGCCTGGGCGCCTGCAAGCGCTAGGCAGGGCATGTCGCGCTCCATGGATCCGCGCCTGGCATGACGCACGAGCAATTTCAGGCCCTTGTGGACGGGCTCGAGAACGAAGCGCGGCGCAATCCCGGTGGCTATCGCTCCAGGGTGCTCATGCTGGCGCTGCTCGGCAACGCCTACCTCGGCGCGATCGTTGCCTTGCTCGGGTTTCTCTTCCTCCTGCTGCTCGCCTCGATCCTGTGGCTGAAGGCGCTGGGCGTGAAGCTCGCGCTG
>DASTHP010000054.1:0-2945 GCA_035718125.1 Burkholderiales bacterium
CAGGCGGTGTTCGCCCTCGAAGGCGCGGGGTGCGTGTCCCTCGGCACGCAGACCCCGGTGCGCGAGATCGCGGACGCCGTGCGCGCCGAGGGCGCGCAGATCGTGGCGCTTTCCACCAGCGGCAGTTATCCTGCGGGGCAGCTGAAGGACGGCGTCGTCCAGTTGCGCGCGGCGCTGCCCGCGGGGGTCGAACTCTGGTGCGGCGGCGGCGGCGCGGCGCGCCTGCGCCAGCCGGCGCCGGGCGTGCGCGTGCTCGCCGGCCTTGAGGACATCCGCGATGCGCTGGCAGCCTGGCGCGAAGCGCGCGCATCCGCATAGCGTCTGACGAGGGAATCGCAACCATGCAACCGATGCTTTATCCGGAACTCTTCAAGTCGCTGGAGCGCGTGCGCTGGAGCCTGGAGCGCGACGTGCCCTGGGACGCCTTCGACGGCGCGCGCCTGAGCGACGAGCAGGCGCTGACCGTGAAGATGAACGCCATCACCGAGTGGGCCGCGCTGCCGGCCACCGAGATGTTCCTGCGCGACAACCGCCACGACAGCGATTTCTGCGCGTTCATGTCGGTGTGGTTCTACGAGGAGCAGAAGCACGCGCTCGCGCTGATCGAGTACCTGCGGCGCTTCCGCCCGGCGCTCGCCCCCACCGAGGCGGAGCTGCACGCGGTGCGCTTTCCCTTCGATCCGGCCCCGCCCGAGCAGACGCTGATGCTGCACTTCTGCGGCGAGATCCGCCTCAACCACTGGTACCGGCGCGCGGCCGAATGGCACAGCGAGCCGGTGATCAAGCATCTCTACGGCCTGATCGCGCGCGACGAGGCGCGCCATGGCGGCGCCTACCTGCAGTACATGAAGCGCGCGCTCGAGCGGGGCGGCGACGCGGTGAAGGCGGCCTTCGCCAAGATGGGCATGCTGATGGCCGCGGCCGCGCGCGCCGGCAAGCCGCTGCACCCGACCAACCTGCACGTCAACCAGGCGCTGTTTCCGCAGGACACCGTGCAGTCCAGGCTGCCCGACCCCGACTGGCTCGAGCGCTGGCTGGACCAGCAGATCCGCTTCGACCGCGAGTGGGAGAAGAAGGTCTCCGACATGATCCTGCTCAACCTGTCGAAGCTCTTCGACGCGCCGATCCGCACCCTGCAGGACCTGGCGCGCTTCCGGCGCTCGCTGGCCGCCGCCTAGGGCGGCGCTACTCGCCGAGCAGCTTCTCGATCGCGCCGACCAGCTTCGCGTCGCCGGGCGCGACGCGCGTATCGAAGCTCTGCACGCGCGTGCCGTCGCGCGCCACCAGGTACTTGTGGAAGTTCCAGCGCGGCTCGGCGCCGGTGGCACGCGCCAGCGCGGCGAACAAGGGATTGGCCTCGCGTCCGCGCACGCTGGTCTTGGCGAACATGGGGAAATCGATGGCGTACTGGTTGACGCAGAACGCCGCGATCTCCTGGTTGCTGCCGGGCTCCTGGCCGCCGAAATCGTTCGACGGGAAGCCGAGCACCACCAGGCCGCGGTCGCGGTACTTGCGGTACAGCGCCTCCAGCCCCTCGTACTGCGGCGTGTAGCCGCACTCGCTGGCGGTGTTGACCACCAGCACCACCTTGCCCGCGTACTCGCAAAGCGAGCGCGGCTTCTCGAGGATGTCGCTCATGTTGCGGTCGAGCAGCGCGGGGCAGGCGGCGGCAGCGGGCATGGCGGCACTCGCGAAGAGCAGCAGGCTAAAAAGGCAGCGGCGCATCGGGCTTGAGCGGCTGCAGCGCGGCGCGGAACTCGCGTTTGATGCGCTCCAGCGCGCTCTCGGTATCGGCCTCGAAGCGTAGCACGATCACCGGCGTGGTATTGGAGGCGCGCGCGAGGCCGAAGCCGTCGGCGTACTCCGCGCGCACCCCGTCGATGGTGAGGACGCTCTTCGCGCCGGGAAAGGGCTGCGTTGCCTGCAGCTTCGCGACCAGCGCATGCGGCTCGCCCTCGGCGAGCTTCCAATTGAGCTCCGGCGTCGAGGGCGCGTCGGGCAGCGCGCGCAGGACGGCCGAGGGGTCCGCGGCGCGCGACAGGATCTCGAGCAGCCGCGCGCCCGCGTAGAGCGCGTCGTCGAAGCCGTACCAGCGCTCCTTGAAGAAGGTGTGCCCCGACATCTCGCCGGCAAGCGGCGCGCCGGTCTCGGCGAGCTTCGCCTTGATGAGCGAATGGCCGGTCTTCCAGATCAGCGGCCGGCCGCCGTGGCGCTCGATCCAGGGCGCGAGCAGGCGCGTGCACTTCACGTCGTAGATGATCTGCGCGCCCGGGTTGCGCGCGAGCACGTCCGCGGCGAACAGCATCAGCTGCCGGTCCGGGTAGATGATGTCGCCCTCGCGCGTGACCACGCCCAGGCGGTCGCCGTCGCCGTCGAAAGCGAGCCCGAGCTCGTAGCCGCCTTGCCGCACGGTGGCGATCAGCTCGGCGAGGTTCTCCGGGCGCGAAGGATCGGGATGGTGATTGGGAAAGCTGCCGTCCACTTCGCAGTAGAGCTCGCGCACCTCGCAGCCCAGGCGCCGGTAGAGCTGCGGCGCGGCCATGCCGGCGACGCCGTTGCCGCAATCCACCGCGATGCGCATGGGCCGCGCGAGCTTTGCGTCACCCGCGATGCGCGCGAGGTAGGCCGCGAACACATCCGCGCGGCTGCGCCGGCCGTTGCCCTGCCGGAAGTCCTGCCGCTCGATGCGGCGGCGCAGTTCCTGGATCTCCTCGCCCGAGAGCGTGTGGCCTTCGACCACCATCTTCAGGCCGTTGTACTCGGGCGGGTTGTGGCTGCCGGTGACCGACACGCAGCTGCCGCAGCCGAGGTGGTGCGCCGCGAAGTAGGTGAGCGGCGTCGGCGCCACGCCGATGTCCACGACGTCGGCGCCCGAGGCCTGCAGGCCCTCGCACAAGGCGTCGGCGAGCTGCGGCCCGGAGGCGCGGCCGTCGCGCCCGACGGCG
>DASTHP010000055.1:0-4772 GCA_035718125.1 Burkholderiales bacterium
TTGAGCGCGATGTTGGTGTTCTGCTCGGCGAGCAGGAAGCTCACTTTCTCCTTCTGGTTGAGGTCCTTCACGATCTCGAAGATCTCCTCCACCAGCTGCGGCGCGAGGCCCATCGAGGGCTCGTCGAGCAAAATCATCTTCGGCCGCGCCATCAGCGCGCGGCCGATGGCCGTCATCTGCTGCTCGCCGCCGGAGGTGTAGCCCGACTGCGACTTGCGGCGCTCTTTCAGCCGCGGGAAGTAGCGATAGACCTTCTCCAGGTCGCCGCTCAGGTCGGCGCCGCCGCGCGTGTAGGCGCCGGTAAGGAGGTTCTCCTCCACCGTCAGGTGCTGGAAGCAATGGCGTCCCTCCATCACCTGGCAGATGCCGCGCCGCACGAGCTCCGCCGGGTTCAGCTGGTCGATTCTCTGGCCCTGGAACTCGATCTGCCCCTTGGTGACGTCGCCACGCTCGGCGCGCAGGAGGTTGGAGATCGACTTGAGCGTCGTGGACTTGCCCGCGCCGTTGGCGCCCAGGAGCGCCACGATCTGGCCTTCCTGCACCTGCAGCGACACGCCCTTCAGCACCAGGATGACGTGGTCGTAGATGACCTCGACGTTGCTGACGGAGAGATAGGCGGCGGAGGCGCTCATGGAGAACGAAAGCCCTGACGTGAAAACGGCCGCCCGGAGGCGGCCGTTCGTCGCACTGAGCCCGGGCTAATTTTCCTTGGAGCAGTCGCGCGGGGTGATGCCCTTTTCCTTCGCGTACTGCGCCGCGGAGGCCTCGATCATCGGCCGCACCAGCTTCTGGTCGGACGGGATCCAGTCGGTGAGCACCTTCCACTGCTTGCCGTCCCACTGCTGGAATTTCACCGCGCCGCCGCCCTCGTGGTCCATGCAGGACACCTTCAGCGGCTGCATGAACCCGGTCGCCCCGAGCTTCTTCAGGTAGGCGTCATTGATGCTCAGGTTCTCCAGGCCCCAGCGCACCTGCTCGCCGGTCATCGGCTTGCCCTTGCCGAAGCGCTCCTGCGCCTTCCTCACGGCTTCCGAGGTGAGAATGGAGAACACCACGCCGCGGTTGTAGTAGGCCGAGCCGATGCGCGACTTGTCGTCCATCTCGCCTTTGCCCTTGCCGTAGACGTGCTTCATGATCTCCTGGATCACCGGGTAATTGGTGCCCGAGACGTTGAAGGCCGCCGCGATGTAGCCCTTGGCCGCGTCGCCCGCGGGGATGGTGTCTTCCTCCGCGCCCGCCCACCACACGCCGATGATCTTGTCGCGCGGGTAGCCGGCGCGCTGCGCCGCCTTGATCGCCGTCGGGTTCATCACGCCCCAGCCGCGCAGAATCACCCAGTCGGGCCGGATCTGGCGGATCTGCAGCCACTGCGCCTGCTGCTCGTTGCCGGGGTGCGGGACCGCGATGTTCGTCAGCTCGAAGCCGTACATCTTCGCCTGAGCCTCGAGCACGGGCAGGGTTTCCTTGCCGTAGGCAGAGTCGTGATACAGGTTCACGATCTTCTTGCCCTTGAGCTTGTCCATGCCGCCCGCCTTCATGCCCATGTACTTGATCTTGGCGGTGTTCTGCGACCAGTAGTTGGTGATCAGCGGGAAGACATACGGGAAGATGCGGCCGTCGGAGGCGTCGGTGCGGCCGTAGCCCACGGAGACGATTGGAATCTTGTCTGCGGTGCCCTTGTCGATCAGCGAATAGGTGATGCCCGTCGAGAGCGGGTGCACCAGCGTCGCGCCGGTGGGCCCCATCTTCTTGGTGCGCTCGTAGCACTCCACGCCGCGCGCGTTGTTGTACTCCGTCTCGCACTTCTCCCACGTGAACTTGACGCCATTGATGCCGTTGTCGCGCGCGTTGAGCATGGCGAGGTAGTCGATCGCGCCGCCGGCGATGCCCGAGCCGCTGGCCGCGTAGGGCCCGACCCAGTAATAGCTCATCGGCACGAACTGCTCCTTGGCCTGCGCCAGTGCGCCGCCGGCGAAGCCGGCTGCCGCGACGAGTGCCAATGCGAGTGTGCTGCGTTTCATAAGCTGGTCTCCTTAGGTTCGGCCCTCTGCGAGGCCTGTGTCGTTTCGAATAGCGGAACGGCCAGTATAGCCAAAGTAATCCGGGTGTCTAGGGTGTCCGGGCCTCCCGGCGTCCCTAGTGCGGGAACGGCCACAGGCGCAGCTTCTCCTTGGCGATCTGCCACAGGCGCGCGAGCCCGTGGGGCTCGACGATCAGGAAGAAGATGATCAGCCCGCCGAAGATCATCAGCTCCATGTTCGACACCACGGCATGGGAAATCTCCATGCCGGTGGCATGCGAGAGACCGCCGAACAGCACGCTGAGGAAGATCGGCAGCAGGATGATGAATGCCGCGCCCATGAACGAGCCGAGGATCGAGCCCACGCCGCCGATGATGATCATGAACAGGATGCGGAACGACAGGTCGAGCGTGAAAGCCTCGGGCTCCACGGTGCCGAGGTAGGTATAGGCGTACAGGGCCCCCGCCACCCCGCAATAGAAGGAACTGATGGCGAAGGCGAGCAGCTTGGTCTTCATCATCGGGATGCCGATCACGCTCGCCGCCACGTCCATGTCGCGCACCGCCATGAAGGCGCGCCCGGTCTCGCTGCGCATCAGGTTCTTCGCCAGCAGCGCCATGACCGACACGATCGCCAGCGTCAGCACGTACTTCCTCACGGGCGTGTCGAACACGTAGCCCAGGATCTCGACCTTCTGCGCGGTGATCACGCCGGAAGCGCTGTCGTTGGTGAACCAGCCGATGCGCTGGATCGCCCACAGCACGAAGAACTGGCAGGCGAGCGTCGCCACCGCGAGGTAGAAGCCCTTGATCCTGAGGCTGGGCAGCCCGAACACGATGCCGACCGCGGCGGCGCACAGCCCGGCGAGGATGAAGCTCGGGATCACGCCGAGCCAGGGCATGCGCAGGATGAAGTTGTAGGCCATGAAGGCGCCCACCGCCATGAACGCTGCCGTGCCGAGTGACAGTTGTCCCGCGTAGCCGGTGAGGATGTTCAGGCCCAGCGCGGCGAGCGCGAAGATGAGGAACGGCGTGAGGATGGCCGACAGCCAGTACTGGTTCGCGATCAGCGGCACGACGAGGAACGCGAATGCGAGCAGCACGAAGACGGCGATGCGGTCCTGCCGGATCGGGAAGATCTGCTGATCTTCTGCGTAGGTGGACTTGAACTGCCCGGCTTCGCGGTAGAGCATGGTTTATTCAGTCCTCGTCATACACGATCAATGATCTTCTCGCCAAACAGGCCCTGCGGCCGCACGAGGAGGAACAGCAGCGCGATCACGTAGGCGAACCACGATTCGATGCCGCCGCCGACCATCGGGCCGATGTACACCTCGGCGAGCTTTTCGCTGGCGCCAATGATCAGGCCGCCGATGATCGCGCCCGGTACCGATTCGAAGCCGCCGAGGATCAGCACCGGCAGCGCCTTGAGCGCGATGAAGGTGAGCGCGAACTGCACGCCGTTCCGCGCGCCCCACAAGAGGCCCGCCACCAGCGCCACGAATCCCGCCACCGCCCAGACGATCGCCCAGATATGCTTGAGCGGGATGCCGACAGCGAGCGCCGCCTGGTGGTCGTCGGCCACCGCGCGCAGCGCGCGCCCGATGCGCGTGTACTGGAAGAACAGCGCCAACACCGCGACCAGCACCCCGGCCACGCCCGCGGCGAACAGCTCGAACTGGCTGATGTTGATGCCGGTGGACTGCGACAGCCACTCCATCGGCACGTCCTGGATGCCGAGCTCGAGGCCGTGCGGCTGCGAGCCCCAGACCAGCTGCGACAGGCCTTCGAGCACGAAGGTGAGGCCGATGGTCGCCATGAAAAGCGTGATTGGCGCCTGGTTCACCAGCGGCCGCAGCACGATCTTCTCGATGCCGATGCCGAGCACCACCATCACGCCAAGGGTAAGGGCAAGTGCCAACCAGAAGTTGACCCCCATCTTCAGCACCGAGACGAAGGTGAGCGCGGCGAGGAACACCATCGCGCCCTGCGCGAAGTTGAAGACGCCCGAGGCCTTGTAGATCAGCACGAAGCCGAGCGCCACCAGCGAGTACATCACGCCGGAGAGCAGCCCGCCGATCAGGACCTCGAAGAAGAATGCGACGTTCATGGCCGTGACGCTCCGCTGTGCAGGTTGGTCAACGGCGCCCCCTGGGCGCCATCAGTGCGCGACCCCGAGATAGGCGTCGATCACCGCCTGGTTGGCGCGCACCTCGTCGGGCGTGCCATCGGCGATCTTGCGCCCGTAGTCGAGCACCACCACGCGGTCCGAGATATCCATCACCACCCCCATGTCGTGCTCGATCAACACGATGGTGGTGCCGAAATGGTCGTTCACGTCGAGCACGAAGCGGCACATGTCCTGCTTCTCCTCGAGGTTCATGCCCGCCATCGGCTCATCCAGCAGGAGCAGTCGCGGCTCGGCCGCGAGCGCGCGCGCGAGCTCGACGCGCTTCTGCAGGCCATAGGGCAGGCGCCCCACCGGGGTCTTGCGGATGTGCTGGATCTCGAGGAAGTCGATGATCTCCTCCACCGCGCGCCGGTGCTCGAGCTCCTCGCGGCGCGCGCGCCCGATCCAGATCGCCTGCTCGAGGAACGAGGTGCGCATCTTCAGGTTGCGGCCGGTCATCACGTTGTCCAGCACCGTCATGCCCTTGAAGAGGGCAATGTTCTGGAAGGTGCGCGCGATGCCCATGGCCGCCGCCTCGTGCGAATCCATGTCGCGGAACTCGCGCCAGGCGCCGTTGGCGCG
>DASTHP010000056.1:0-15673 GCA_035718125.1 Burkholderiales bacterium
CCTCGGCGCCGGGCGGAATCTTCGCCTGATAGGCCTCGCCGGCCCTGGCGACGATGCGCTCGAGCAAGGCGCTGTCGCCAAGCTCGGGCTCTTGCTCCAGCCACTTGCCGATGGGCAGCGGCAGGTTGAGCTCCGCCTTGAGCGCGCCCTCGAGCCCCTTCACATCCCACTGCTCCTCGACGCTTTCCTCCGGCACGAAGGTGCGGAACAGGTCGGAGATCACCCCGGATCGCAGGTCGGCGATGCGCGGCGAGACGTCCTGCGACTCGAGCAGTTCGTTGCGCAGCGCATAGATCGTCTTGCGCTGGTCGTTGGCGACGTCGTCGTACTCCAGCAGCTGCTTGCGGATGTCGAAGTTGCGCGCCTCGACCTTCCGCTGCGCGCTCTCGATGGAGCGCGTGACCATCGCGTGCTCGATGGCCTCGCCCTCCGGCATGCGCAGCATCAGCATGATCTTGTTGATGCGCTCGCCCGCGAAGATGCGCAGCAGCGGGTCCTCCAGCGACAGGTAGAAGCGCGAGCTCCCCGGGTCGCCCTGGCGCCCGGAGCGGCCGCGCAGCTGGTTGTCGACCCGCCGCGACTCGTGCCGCTCGGTGCCGATGATGTGCAGGCCGCCTTCCTTGATCACGTGGTCGTGCAACTGCTGCCATTCGCTGCGCAGCTTCTCGACGCGCGCCCGCTTCTCCTCGGCGGGCAGCTTGTCGTCGGCCTCGATCGGCTCGGACTGCTTCTCCACATTGCCGCCCAGCACGATGTCGGTACCGCGGCCCGCCATGTTAGTGGCGATGGTGACCATCTTCGGCCGGCCAGCCTGGGCGACGATCTCGGCCTCGCGCGCGTGCTGCTTGGCGTTGAGCACCTGGTGCGGCAGCTTTTCCTTGGTCAGCAGCGTCGACAGCAGCTCGGAGGCCTCGATCGAGGTCGTGCCGACCAGCACGGGCTGGCCGCGCCGGTAGCAGTCCTGGATGTCGTCGACGATCGCCTTGTGCTTCTCCTTCGCCGTGCGGTAGACCAGGTCGAGGCGGTCATCGCGAATCATCGGCATGTGCGTCGGGATCACGACGGTCTCCAGGCCGTAGATCTCCTGGAACTCGTAGGCCTCGGTGTCCGCCGTCCCGGTCATGCCGGCAAGCTTGCGGTACATGCGGAAGTAGTTCTGGAACGTGATCGATGCGAGCGTCTGGTTCTCGTTCTGGATCTGCACCTTCTCCTTCGCCTCGACCGCCTGGTGCAGGCCGTCGGACCAACGCCGTCCGTGCATCATGCGCCCGGTGAACTCGTCGACGATGATCACGTCGCCGTCCTGCACCACGTAGTGCTGGTCGCGATGGAACAGGTGGTGCGCGCGCAGCGCCGCATACAGGTGGTGCACGAGGTTGACGTAGGCCGGCTCGTACAGGCTCGCGCCCGCCGGCAGCAGGCCGACGCGCGCGAGGACTTCCTCGGCACGGGCATGACCCGCCTCGGACAGGATGATCTGATGGTTCTTCTCGTCCACCCAGAAGTCGCCCTCGCCCTTTTCCTCCTTCTGGCGAGCGAGCAGCGGCGCCACCTCGTTCATGCGCGCGTAGATCTCGGTGCGGTCTTCCGCCTGGCCGGAGATGATGAGCGGCGTGCGCGCCTCGTCGATCAGGATCGAATCCACCTCGTCGACGATCGCGTAGCGCAGCGCGCGCTGGAAGCGCTCCTCGACGCGCATCGCCATATTGTCGCGCAGGTAGTCGAAGCCGAACTCGTTGTTGGTGCCGTAGGTGATGTCCGCGGCGTACGCGGCGCGCTTCGCCTCGGGCTCCAGCTGCGGGATGTTCACGCCCACGCTGAGCCCGAGGAAGCCGTAGATCTTGCCCATCCACTCGGCATCGCGCTTGGCGAGGTAATCGTTGACCGTGACGATGTGAACGCCGCGGCCGGTCAGTGCATTGAGGTAGGCCGGCAGCGTGGCCACCAGCGTCTTGCCCTCGCCCGTGCGCATCTCGGCAATCTTGCCATCGTGCAAGACCATGCCGCCGATCAGCTGCACGTCGAAGTGGCGCATCCTGAGCGTGCGCTTGCCCGCCTCGCGCACGACCGCAAAGGCCTCGGGCAGCAGTTCCTCCAGACCCGCTCGCTCCGCGGCCTCCTTCTGCCCGTCCGGCGCCGCCGCGACACGCGCCGCAAGGCGTTGCTTGAACTCGGCGGTCTTCGCGAGCAGCGCATCGTCGGCCAGCGCCGCGATGCCGGGCTCCAGGGCATTGATGGCAGTGACCACGCGCGAGTACTGCCTGAGCAAGCGCTCGTTGCGGCTGCCGAAGATCTTGGTGAGAACGTTGGTGATCATGAAACGCGCCGCCGTACCGGCGAACGCACGGGAACCGCCTCTAAACTCGAAATTTTAGCATCCCGGGGCGACGCCCCGGGCCGGCGCGGCTACCGGCCGGCGCGAGCGGACTGCTGCGAGGCTTGCGAGGCGAGCACGAAGCGCGCGGGATTCTGCGCTGCGCCCTTGAAGCGCACTTCGAAATGCAGGTGCGGGCCGGTGGAGCGCCCGGTGGAACCGACATCGGCGAGCCTGCGCCCGCGCTGCACGATGTCGCCTTCCTTGACGTGGAGCTTGGAGGCGTGCGCGTAGCGTGTCACGAGATCGTTGCCATGGTCCACGTCGACCACGTTGCCGTATTGCGGGTGGAAGCCGGCAAAGATCACCACCCCGCCCGCCGCGGCGACGATGGGCGAGCCCAGCTCAGCGAGGAAGTCGATGCCCTCGTGCATGGCATGCTGCCCGGTGAAGGGATCGATGCGCATGCCGAAGCCGGAGGCATTGAATGGTGCGCTCACCGGCAGCATGGTGGGCAGCAGCTTCTTCTTCACCGCCAGCTCGAACAACTGCGCCTCCAGCACGCCCAGCATGTCGGTGCGGTTCTCCATGTTGCGGGACATGACGGTCAGCTTCTCGCCAAACTCGGCGAGCGACAGGTTCTGCGGCGGCAGGGTTGTCGGCTGAGCCCCGCCCAGTCCCGGCGCCTCGCTGAAGCGGAACTCCTGGGGGCGGATACCGGCGAGGCTGGTCAGGCGCTCCCCGAGGGCGTCGAGCCGCGCGAGCTGCGCCTGCATTTCACCCAGCTTCACTGCCATGGCATTCAGGTTCTGCTGCACGAACTGCCGCGCGCGCTCCGCTTCGCCCTGCTGCGCGGTGAGCACCAGCTGCTGCACCAGCGGAATCTTGATGTCGGTCGCGAAGCGAATGGTCAGCCAATACAAGCTGGCGGTCATGCCGAGCAGGAGCACCAAGGCGAGCAGGAACGACGCGACCAGGTGGCGCGTCGAGAAGTTCAGCGTCCTGGCCTTGGCCAACCGGTCAGGGATGACGATAATCTGCACCGAGTACCCCGCTCCCTCTATTTCCCGATCGCCCCGTGCAATTGCCGAAGATCGATCGCTATCTATCCGCCGACGACCGCCTGCGGCCCGTCGTCGCCAAGGCGCAGGAGATCGGCGCCATGGCCAAGCTCTGCACCGAATTCCTCCCGCCCGGGCTGTCCACCCAAGTCCACGCCGCCAATCTCCGGGACGGCGAACTGGTACTGCTGGCAGCCAACCCGGCGGCCGCGGCGAAGCTCAAAATGCTCGCCGATAGCCTGCGTAAGTTCTTGTTACGTCAGGGTTCGAAGGTTAGTTCAGTTTGCGTGAGGGTGCAACCGAATAGGTCACAGAACCCGCCCCAGCCTGCTCGTAAGACAAGCGCCCTGACAGCGGCGGGAATCGCTGAATTATCAGCACTTTACGGTCGTCTCGAGGAAGACTCCCCTGCACGAGAGGCGCTGGCCGCCCTCCTCATGCACCAAGGTGTCAAACCGCCACCAGCAAGCGCTCCCCGAAGAAAACCAGCAGGATCAGGACGAGCAGGAAGAGGGCGTACTTGAAGATCCTCCAGGCATAGCCCAGGTACCTGCGCTCCCCGGTTACCACGTACATCAGCACGCAGACGCCCAGCGCCGCGGCAACCAGCAGCCCAAGGATACGGACGAGCAGCACCTCTAGGCCGGCAACCTAGGCGGCCTGCCGCAACAGCCCGGCGACCCCGGCCGGCGCCTCCTCGGCGCGCTCGAATGTGGCCATCTCCCAGCAGGTCGCGTCCGCAACCAGCGCGCGCAACAGCCTGTTGTTGAGGGCGTGGCCGGACTTGTGCGCCGTAAAGGCGCCCAGCAGCGGGCGGCCGAGCAGGTACAGGTCGCCGATTGCATCGAGCACCTTGTGGCGGATGAACTCATCGGCAAAACGCAGCCCTTCGGCATTCAGCAGGCGGTACTCGTCCAGCACCAGCGCGTTGTCCAGACCGCCGCCCAACGCCAGGCCGTCCTCGCGCAAGCGCTCGACCTCATGCATGAAGCCGAAGGTGCGGGCGCGCGCGATCTCCTTCAGGTAGGACGTCTCTGCGAAATCCACCGTGACCGATTGGCTGGTCTTCTCGATCACCGGGTGGTTGAAAACGATGGAGAACGACAGCCGCAGGCCCTCGTAGGGCTCCAGGCGCGCCCACTTGTCGCCCTCATGCACTTCGACCGGCCGCTTGACGCGCAGGAAGCGCTTGGGTACCGCCTGCTCCTCGAGACCGGCTTGCTGGACCAGCAGCGCGAAGGGTGCAGCGCTGCCGTCCATGATCGGCACTTCCGGGCCGTCGATGTCGATGTAGGCGTTGTCCACGCCCATGCCGGCGAGCGCGGACATCAAGTGCTCGACCGTGTAGACCTTTGCGCCCTGGTGCACCAGACACGACGAGAGCCGGGTTTCGCCGACAAGGTCGGCGCGCGCAGGGATGTCCACCGGGGAGGCGAGGTCCACTCTGCGGAACACGATGCCGGTGTCCGGCTGCGCCGGCCGCAGGACGATGTTCACCATCTCGCCGGTATGCAGGCCGACGCCGCGGGCGCGGGTGACCGATTTCAGGGTGCGTTGCTTGAGCATGCCTAACTTCTTGAGTGCAGAGCGAATTCTAACAGAGAGCGACGGCAGAGCGCCTCCGGCAAGGAGGTAGGACGCGCTCCGCCGTGCTCTCGGCCGGGCTGTCTAGTCAGCCTGCTTTCTCAGGAACGCGGGAATGTCGTATTTGTCGACCCCGCTCTGCTGCAGCGCCTCGACCGTGGAAGCGCGATTGCGCCGGATCACCGCCGGTACCGAGTCCAGCTGGTTGTAGTCGACAGCACCGCCCGACACCAGCGGCTGGTTGTCGGTGCCCGTCTTCTGCGACACGACCAGCTGCGGCTTGGGCTGGCGTGCGACCACGGGCGCGCCGAGTCCTGTCGCCACGACCGTCACGCGCAGGTCCTCGCCCAGCGCGTCGTCGTAGACGCCGCCATAGATGATCGTGGCGTCTTCCGCGGCGAACGTGCGCACGGTGTTCATCACCTCCTTGGTCTCGCGCAGCTTGAGGCTCGTGCGCGAGGCGCTGATGTTGACCAGCACGCCGCGCGCACCCGCGAGGTTCACGCCCTCCAGCAAGGGGCAGGCGATGGCCTGCTCGGCGGCGATGCGCGCGCGGTCAATGCCGCTCGCGGCCGCCGAGCCCATCATCGCCATGCCCTGCTCGGACATCACGGTCCGCACGTCCTGGAAATCGACGTTCACCAGGCCGGGCTGGTTGATGATCTCGGCAATGCCCGCGACCGCGCTGTTCAGCACGTCGTCGGCCGCCTTGAACGCCTCCTCCTGCGTCACGTCCTCGCCCAGGACCTCCTCCAGCTTGTCGTTGAGGATCACGATGAGCGAGTCCACGTGCGGCGAGAGCTCGCCGATGCCCTGCTCGGCAATCTTCATGCGCTTGGAGCCCTCGAACGAGAACGGCTTGGTGACCACCGCCACGGTGAGGATGCCGAGCGAACGCGCCACCTCGGCGATCACCGGCCCTGCGCCGGTGCCGGTGCCGCCACCCATGCCCGCGGTGATGAACACCATGTGCGCGCCCGCGATCGCCTCCTCGATGCGCTCGCGGTCCGCGAGCGCCACCGCGCGCGCCTCCTCCGGCTTGGCGCCCGCCCCCAGGCCGCTCGAACCGAGCTGGATCTGGTTGCGCGACTTGTTGCGCGAGAGCACCTGCGCGTCGGTGTTGACGGCGATGAACTCCACGCCGTCGACACCCTTCTCGATCATGTGGTTCACGGCGTTGCCGCCGGCGCCACCGACCCCGATCACCTTGATGACCGGCCCTGCCGTCTGACTGTCTACGATCTCGAACATGTTTTCCTCCTTGCCAGTGAGAACAACGTCAAAAGGAACGCCATCAGAAATTCCTCTGGAACCACTCGCGCATGCGGCCGACCACCGCGCGCACCGATCCGTCCTGGCGCGCAAGGTGGCCCTGGCGCACCTGCTGCACGCCCTCGAGGAGCAGCCCGACCGCCGTGGCGTAGCGCGGGTTGCGCACCACGTCGGCCAGGCCGCCGGCGTAGCGCGGGACTCCCACGCGCACCGGCATGTGGAAGATCTCCTCGCCGAGCTCGACCATGCCCTGCATCACCGCGCTGCCGCCGGTGAGCACCACGCCGGAGGACAGCAGCTCCTCGAAACCGGACTCGCGCAGCACCTGCTGCACGAGCGAGAACAGCTCCTCGACGCGCGGCTCGATCACCTCGGCGAGCGTCTGGCGCGACATCACGCGCGGGCCGCGGTCGCCGATGCCCGGCACCTCGATCATCTCGTTCGGGTCGGCGAGCTGGCGCAACGCCACGCCGTGGCGCACCTTGATCAGCTCGGCTTCCGCGGTCGGCGTGCGCAGCGCCATCGCGATGTCGTTGGTGATCTGGTCCCCGGCGATCGGGATCACCGCGGTGTGCCGAATCGCCCCGTGCGTGAACACCGCGATATCGCTGGTGCCCCCGCCGATGTCCACCAGGCACACGCCGAGATCCTTCTCGTCCTCCGAAAGCACGGCGCGCGAAGAGGCAAGCGGCTGCAGAATCAGGTCGTTCACTTCCAGGCCGCAGCGGCGCACGCACTTGACGATGTTCTGCGCGGCGGACACCGCGCCGGTGACGATGTGCACCTTGACCTCGAGGCGCACGCCAGACATGCCGATGGGCTCGCGCACATCCTCCTGGCCGTCGACGATGAACTCCTGGCGCAGCACGTGCAGGATTTGCTGGTCCGTGGGGATGTTCACCGCCTTGGCAGTATCGATGGCGCGCTCGACGTCGAGGGCGCTCACTTCGCGATCCTTGATCGCCACCATCCCCGTGGAGTTGAAGCTGCGGATGTGGCTGCCGGCGATGCCCGTGAAGGCGGTGGCAATCTTGCAGTCGGCCATCAGCTCGGCTTCCTCCAGCGCGCGCTGCACCGCGTTCACGGTGGACTCGATGTTGACCACCACGCCCTTCTTCAGCCCTTTCGATTCGTGCCCGCCCATGCCGAGGACCTCCAGCGACCCGTCCGGGCGCAACTCGGCCACCAGCGCTGCCACCTTGGAAGTGCCGATGTCCAGCGCGACGACGAGGTTCTTGGTTTCCTTCGGCATGCCTCATCCGCCTTTCAAGTCGGGCACGCGCAGCGCGAAGCCGTTCGGGTAGCGCAGGTCCACGTACTGGTGGTGGCGCGCGATGCGACCCAGCGTTTGCGCATGGACCTCCACCAGGCGCGCGAGCCGCGCGTCCACCGGGTCGCTCGGCGCATCGCGCCCCAGCTCGATCAACAGGCCGTCGGCCAGGCGCAGCTGCCAGGCATGGCGCGGCGAGAGGATGAGCCGCTCGAGCGGCGCGCCCAGCGGCGCGAGCAGCTCGCTGTAGCGGCGGAAACGGCGCGCAACCTCGGCCTCGGTGCCCGCCGGTCCGGCGAGCAGCGGCAGGTCGCGCACGCCGCGCCCCGTGAAGAGCTCGCCCTGCTGGTTCAGCAACCCGCTGTCGCCCCAGCGCGCCATGGCCACGTGCTCCTCCAGTGTCACCTCGAGCGCGTCGGGCCATGCCCGGCGCACGTGCACGCGGCGCACCCAGGGCAGCTGCTCCAGCGCCGCGCGCGGCTCGGCCAGGTCCACCGCGAAGAAATTGCCCTCGATGCGCCCGCGCAGCGCTTCCTCGACCTGCGCGCGTGTCGTGTGCGCGAGGCTGCCGCGCAGCTCGATGGCACGCAGGGGAAACAGCGGGGAGCGCAGCAGCATGAGCAACGCCGCGCTCGCGAACACCACCAGCGCGAGGGCGGTGAGCGCACCGGCGAAAGCGTTGAGCAGGCGCGGGTTATCCCACATGGCTCGCCTCCAGGATGCGCACGCACAGGTCCTCGTAGGAAAGCCCCGCCGCGCGCGCCGCCATGGGCACCAGCGAGTGGTCGGTCATCCCCGGCGCGGTGTTCACCTCCAGCAGCCACGGCCGGCCGTCGCGATCCAGCATCAGGTCCACGCGGCCCCAGCCGCTGCAACTGAGCGTGTGGAACGCCTTCAGGCAGAGGGCCTGGATCTCGCGCTCGCGCGCCGGCGGCAGGCCGCACGGAACGATGTAGCGCGTGTCATCCGCAATGTACTTGGCCTCGTAATCGTAGAAATCGCGCGGCGTCTCCAGCCGGATCAGCGGCAGCGCTTCTTCGCCGAGGATGCCGGCGGTGAGCTCGGTGCCCTCGACGAACTTCTCGGCGATGACCGCGCGGTCGTAGTTGACCGCGAGCGCGTAAGCCTCCTCGAGGTTGCCCGGGGCACGCACCTTGCTCATGCCGATGGAGGAGCCTTCGTTGACCGGCTTCACCATCAGCGGCAGCCCGAGGCGTGCGGACACGGCCTTGAAGTCGGCATCGGGTGTGAGCAGCTCGTGCGGCGGCGTCGGGATGCCGCAGGCCTGCCACAGCAGCTTCGCGCGCAGCTTGTCCATCGCGAGCGCGGAGCCGAGCACGCCGCTGCCCGTGTAGGGCAGACCCAGCCACTCGAGCGCGCCCTGCAACGTGCCGTCCTCGCCAAAGCGCCCGTGCAGGGCGATGAAGGCGCGCTGAAAGCCGCCTTCGACCAGGTCTTCGATGCCGCGCTCTGCAGGGTCGAACGCGTGCGCATCGATGCCGCGCGCGCGCAGTGCGTGGAGCACCAGCGCGCCGGACTTCAGCGACACTTCGCGCTCCGCGGACTTGCCGCCGAGCAGCACCGCGACCTTGCCGAAATGGGCGCTCATGCTGGCTCTCCCACGACGCGCACCTCGGCATGGAGCTCGACGCCGGTGCGCGCGCGCACCGTGTCGCGCGCCTGGACGATCAGCCACTCGATGTCGGCGGCGCGTGCGCGGCCCTTGGGATTGACGATGAAGTTGGCGTGCTTCTCGGAAAAGCGCGCGCCGCCCCGTTCCAGGCCTTTCAGTCCACAGGCTTCGATCAGGCGCGCGGCGTGATCCCCGGGCGGATTGCGGAACACGCTCCCGGCATTGGGCAGCGAGAGCGGCTGCGAGGCGATGCGCTTCTCGAGCAGCTCCGTGATGCGGGCGCGCGACGCTGCGCCGTCGCCCTTGCGCAGCGTGAACCAGGCGCCCGCGAACCACTCATCCTCGCCCAGGCGTGCGTCGCCCCGCAATGCGCAGTACCGGTATCCGGTGTCGAATTCATTGCGCGCGCGCGTGCGCAGCGCGCCGCGCCGATCGATGGTGACGGCGCGCTCGACGATCTCCCAGGTCTCGCCGCCGTAGCAGCCCGCGTTCATGGCGAGCGCACCGCCCACGGTGCCCGGCACGCCCGCGAGGAACTCGGCGCCGGCGAGATCGTGGCGGGCGGCAAAGCGCGCCACCTTGGGGCTCGCCACGCCCGCGTCCGCGTAGAGGTGGCCCGCGACGAGCTCCGGGTGGCGACCCGCCGCGTGGGTCAGCACCACGGTGCCGGCGAAGCCGCCATCGCGCACCAGGAGGTTCGAGCCCAGGCCGACGAAGAGCAGCGGCTCCGCCGGGGGCAGTTGGCGCAGGAAGGCCGCGAGGTCGTCGAGGTCGGCGGGGGCATAGAAGCGCGCGGCCGACCCGCCGGCGCGCCAGCTCACGTGCCGCGCCATCGGCTCGTTGTGCTTCAACTCGCCGCGCAACCCCTCCAGTCGCAGTGCGTCCGCCATGTTCATGTCAGTTGCGCGGGAACCCCGCTGATCGAGCCGGCGCCCATCGTCAGCACCACGTCGCCGTCGCGTGCCACGCGTCGGATCGCCGCCGCCATCTGCGCGATG
The DNA here is from genome assembly GCA_035718125.1 of Burkholderiales bacterium. Classification (GTDB taxonomy): domain Bacteria; phylum Pseudomonadota; class Gammaproteobacteria; order Burkholderiales; family SG8-39; genus JAABQT01. The sequence goes on from DASTHP010000056.1 coordinate 10,133, forward strand.
TCCTCTACGAACACCGGCTCCACCTTGCCCGCCACGCGCATGGCGCGCGCGAGCGAGCGCGCATCCGCCGCGACGATCGGCGCCTCGCCCGCCGGATAGACCTCGGCGAGCAGCACGGCGTCCGCCGTAGAAAGCACGCGCACGAAGTCCTCGAACAGGTCGCGCGTGCGCGTGTAGCGGTGCGGCTGGAAGGCGAGCACGATGCGCCGCCCCGGAAAGGCGCCGCGCGCGGCGGCGAGCGTGGCTGCCATCTCCGCCGGGTGGTGCCCGTAATCGTCGATCAGCGTGAACCGGCCACCGCCCTCCAGGCGCGCGTCGCCATAGCGCTGGAAGCGTCGGCCGACGCCGCGAAAATCCGCCAGAGCCTTCTGGATCGCGCTGTCCGCCACGCCCAGCTCGTGGCCCACCGCGATCGCCGCCAGCGCGTTGAGCACGTTGTGCTCGCCCGGCAGGTTGAGCGTGATCTCCAGCGCCGGGCGCTTCTCGCGCAGTGCGCGAAAGCGCATCCTGCCGCCCGCATGCACCGCGCCTTCGGCCCGGACCATCGCCTCTGCGCCGAAGCCGTAGGTGATCACAGGCTTGGACACGAAAGGCAGGATCTCGCGCACGTGTGCGTCGTCCGTGCACAGGATGGCGCTGCCGTAGAAGGGCAGGTTCTGCAGGAACTGCACGAACGCCTGCTTCAGTCGCGCGAAGTCGTGCTGGTAGGTCTCCATGTGGTCGGCGTCGATGTTGGTGACCACCGCGACCACCGGCTGCAGATGCAGGAAGGAGGCGTCGGACTCGTCGGCCTCCACCACGATGAACTCGCCCTGCCCCAGGCGCGCGTGCGAGCCGGCGGCGTTCAGGCGCCCGCCGATGACGAAGGTCGGATCGAGGCCGCCTTCGGCGAGCACGCTCGCCACGAGGCTGGTGGTGGTGGTCTTGCCGTGGGTGCCGGCGATCGCCACGCCCTGCTTGAGCCGCATCAGCTCCGCGAGCATCAGCGCGCGCGGCACTACCGGCACGCGGCGCTGCCGCGCCGCCATGACCTCGGGGTTGTCGGCGCGCACCGCGGTCGACACCACGACGACGTCGGCGCCGTCGATGTTCTGCGCAGCATGCGAGAGTGCGACTGTCGCGCCCAGCTCCTTCAGGCGCCGCGTGGCCGCGTTCTCGGCGAGGTCCGAGCCGCTCACCTGGTAGCCGAGATTGGCCAGCACCTCGGCGATGCCGCTCATGCCGGCGCCACCGATGCCGACGAAGTGGATCTGGCGGACCTTGTGCTTCACTTGGCGAGCTCCATGCAGCGCTCGGCGACGACGCGCGCCGCGTCGGGCTTGCCCAGGCTGCGCGCCTTGCGCGCCATCTCGAGCAGCCGCGGGCGCTCGAGCGAGCGCAGCAGCGCCGCAAGCCGCTCCGGGGAGAGCTCTGCCTGCGGCAGGAGGACTGCAGCGTCCTGCTCGGCGAGAAAGCGCGCGTTCGCCGTCTGGTGGTCGTCCACCGCATGCGGATAGGGCACCAGCACGCTCGCCACGCCGCCAGCGGAAAGCTCGGCCACGGTCATCGCCCCGGCGCGGCAGATGACGAGGTCGGCCTCGGCATAGCGGCGCGCCATGTCGTCGATGAAGGGCACGAGCTCGCCCTGCACGCCCGCCGCGGCATAGGCTGCGCGCAGCGCCGCGTAGTTCTTTTCGCCGGATTGGTGCACGACCGACGGTCGCGGCTGGAGCAGCGCGACCGCGCGCGGCACGCATTCGTTGAGAGCCTGCGCGCCGCCCGAGCCGCCCACCACCAGGAGCTTGAGCGGGCCGTGGCGCCGGCCATAGCGCTCCGCGGGATCGGTGAGCGAGGCGATGTCGCCGCGCACCGGGTTGCCCGTCCACTCCGCGCCCTTCAACGCCTGCGGAAACGCCGTCATTGCCTTGTCGGCGACCGCGGCAAGGACGCGATTGGTGAGGCCGGCGATCGCATTCTGCTCGTGCACCGCCAGCGGGCGCGCGAGGAGGGAGGCCATCATGCCGCCGGGAAACGCGACGTAGCCGCCCATGCCGAGCACCACGTCGGGACGCAGCCGGAAGATGGTGCGCGCCGACTGCCAGAAGCCGATCAGCAGGTTGAGCGGCAGCAGCAGCGCGGCCGCAAGGCCCTTGCCGCGCAGCGCCGCCGCGCGAATCGCCGCCAGCTCGTAGCCGCGGGCGGTGACCAAGCGCGCCTCCATGCCCGCGCGCGTGCCCATCCACACCACGCGCCAGCCGCGCCCGCGCAGCTCGTCGGCCACTGCGAGCCCCGGGAATACGTGCCCGCCCGTGCCGCCCGCCATGATGAGCGCGGTCCTCATGCACGCAGCCCCCGCGCGAGCTGCCGGCTTTCCCAGTCGATGCGCAGCAGGATCGCCACGGCCACGCAGTTGACCAGCAGGCCCGAGCCGCCGAAGCTCATCAGCGGCAGCGTCAGGCCCTTGGTCGGCAGCAGGCCCATGTTGACGCCCATGTTGATCAGCGCCTGGAAGCCGATCCACACGCCGATGCCCTGCGCGGCGAGCGAGGCGAAATGCCGCTCGCGCACCGCCGCCTGGCGGCCGATGGCGAAGGCGCGCAACACCAGCCAGACGAACAGGCCGATCACCAGCGCGACCCCGGCGAGGCCGAGCTCCTCGGCGATCACGGCGAGCAGGAAATCCGTATGCGCCTCGGGCAGGTAGAAGAGCTTCTCGACGCTCGCGCCGAGGCCCACGCCGAGCCACTCCCCGCGGCCGAAGGCGATCAGCGCGTGCGACAGCTGGTAGCCCCTGCCGTAGGGATCGGTCCAGGGATCCATGAAGCCGAAGATGCGCTGCATGCGGTACTCGGAGGTGAGCACCAGCAGCGCGAAGCCGGCAGCCAGCATGGCGCCGAGCGCGGCGAAATGCCGGCCGTTCATGCCGCCGAGAAACAGGATGCCGAAGGTGGTGACGGCGATGACCACCAGTGCGCCGAAATCGGGTTCGCGCAGCAGCAGCCACGACACGAACATCATCACCGCCAGCATCGGCAGCAGCCCGCGCCGGAAGCTCTTGAGCACCGCGTGCTTGCGCACCGTGTAGTCGGCCGCGTACAGCACCACCGCGAGCTTCACCAGCTCGGAGGGCTGCACGTTCACGGCGCCCAGGCTGATCCAGCGGCGCGCGCCGTTCACCTCGCGCCCGATGCCCGGGATCAGCACCAGCACGAGGAGCGCGACGCCGGCGAGGAACAGCCACGGCGCGCTCTTTTGCCAGTAGCGCACCGGCACCAGGAACACGCAGGTGGCGAGCGCGAGCGCGATGCCGAGGAACGCCGCCTGGCGCAGCAGGAAATAGGCCGCGTTGCTGCCAGTGAAGCGGCTCGCCTCGGAGGTGGCGATCGAGGCCGAATACACCATCACCAGCCCGATCGCCAGCAGCAGCAGCGCGGTCCAGGCGAGCGAGCGGTCGTACTCGGGCGCCGCGACCTGCTTGGCGAAGACGTAAGTGGCGCCCATCTCAGGACCCCAGCGCCTTCACCGCGGCGGCGAATGCCTCGCCGCGATGCCGGTAGTCGCGGAACATGTCGAAGCTCGCGCAGGCGGGCGAGAGCAGCACCGCGTCGCCCGGGCGCGCGTGGCGCGCGGCGCTCGCCACCGCCTCCTCCAGCGTGGCGCAGCGCTCCACGGGAATCGCGGCGGGCACGCCGGCCGCGGCCAGCGCGCGCTCGATGAGCGGCGCATCGCGCCCGATCAGCAGCACGCGGCGCGCCTGCGCGGCGACTGCCGGTGCGAGCGGCGTGAAGTCCTGGCCCTTGCCGTCGCCGCCCGCGATGAGCAGCGCCGGCCGCCCGAGTCCGCGCAGCGCGGCCACGGTGGCGCCGACGTTGGTGCCCTTGGAGTCGTCGTACCAGGCGACACCGTCGTGCTCGGCGATCAGCTGCAGCCGGTGCGGCAGCCCCTTGAACGTGCGCAGTCCGTCGGCGAGCGACTCGCGCGAGGCACCAAGCGCGCGCGCCAGCGCGCAGGCGGCAAGCGCATTGGCGAGGTTGTGCGCGCCGTGGATGCGCAGCTCCTGGAGCGGCAGCAGCGGCAGAGGCCCCTCGCGCAGCATGCCGTCGGCCACGCCGAAGTCCTGCGGCGCGGCAGGCGCGCCCAGGCCGAACGTGAGCTGCGGCCTGTCGGCGAGCGCCATCGCCATCGAGCGCGGGTCGTCGCGATTGAGCACCTGCACGCCGTCGCCCTGGAAGATGCGCGCCTTGGCCGCGCCGTAATCCTCGATCCCCGCGTAGCGGTCGAGATGGTCCTCGGAGAGGTTGAGCATCGCCGCCGCGTCCGGCGCGAGCGACCAGGTGGTCTCCAGCTGGTAGCTGGAGAGTTCGAGCACCCACGCCGCCGGCGGCGCAGCGCGCCGGCGCAGCGCCTCGAGAGCCGCAGGGCCGATGTTGCCGGCCACTTCGCAGTCGATGCCCGCCGCGCGCAGCAGGTGCCCGGTGAGCGCCGTGACCGTGGTCTTGCCGTTGGTGCCGGTGATGGCCAGCACGCGCGCGGACGCTTCGTGGCGCACGTGCCAGGCGAACAGCTCGATGTCGCCCACGACCGGGATGCCCCTGGCGAGCGCGGATTGCACCACGCCCTCGGCGAGGGAGAGCCCCGGGCTGATGCACAGCAGGTCCACACCTTCGAGCAGGCCTTCGCGGAAGGTTCCGGTGAGGAGCTCGCCGGCGAAATCGCGCGCGCGCGGCGGGTCGGCGCGCGAGTCGGCGACGCGAGCGTGCCCGCCCTGCCGCTCGACCCAGCGCGCGGCCGAGAGCCCGGTATCGCCCAGGCCCAGTACCAGCACGCGCCGGCCGGCGAGCGCCACCGGCTCCGGGCGCGGCAGCAGCTTGAAGAGGGCTTCGCGCATCGCCATGGTCACCGCAGCTTCAGCGTGGAAAGCCCGAACAGCACCAGCATCATGGTGATGATCCAGAAGCGCACCACGACCTGCGATTCCTTCCAGCCCTCCAGCTCGTAGTGGTGATGCAGCGGCGCCATGCGGAAGATGCGCTTGCCGCCCGTCGCCTTGAAGTACAGCACCTGCAGCATCACCGAGAGCGTCTCGGCGACGAACACGCCGCCCATGATGAACAGCACGATCTCCTGGCGCACGATCACCGCCATGGTGCCGAGCGCGGCGCCCAGCGCGAGCGCGCCCACGTCGCCCATGAACACCTCGGCCGGATAGGCGTTGAACCAGAGGAAACCGAGCCCGGCGCCGGCGAGCGCGCCGCAGAACACGGTGAGCTCGCTCGCGCCGGGGATGTAGGGCAGGCCGAGGTACTTGGAGAACACGGAATGCCCGGCGACGTAGGCGAAGATGCCGAGCGCGCTGCCGATCATCACCGTGGGCATGATGGCAAGGCCGTCCAGGCCGTCGGTGAGGTTGACGGCGTTGGAGGTGCCGACGATGACGAAGTAGGTGAGGATGATGAAGCCGATCGGCCCCAGCGGATAGGCGACGAACTTGAAAAACGGCACGATCAGCTCGTTCAGCGCCGGCGTGCCCTGCGCGAGGCTGGCGAGATAGGCGGCGGCGGC
>DASTHP010000057.1:0-4637 GCA_035718125.1 Burkholderiales bacterium
GGCGAACGGCAGCCCCTTGTCGCGCATCTCCGAGAGGATGAAGTTGGAGGTGCCGTTGATGATGCCGGCGATCCACTCGATGCGGTTGGCGGCGAGGCCTTCGCGCAGCGCCTTGATGATCGGGATGCCGCCGCCGACCGAGGCTTCGAACGCCACCATCACGCCTTTCTTCTGCGCGGCGGCGAAGATGCGGTTGCCGTGCTTGGCGAGCAGCGCCTTGTTGGCCGTCACCACGTGCTTGCCGTTGGCGATTGCCTCCAGCACCAGGTCCTTCGCGATGCCGGTGCCGCCGATCAGCTCGATGACGATGTCGATGTCGGGCGCGCGCACCACCTCCCAGGCGCTCCGGTGCAGGATCGCCTTGCCGTCCACCAGCTTGCGCGCCTTCTTCAGGTCCTTGTCCGCCACGCGCACGATGCGGATGGCGCGGCCGGCGCGGCGGCGGATCTCGTCGGCGTTGCGGTTGAGCACCTCCCAGGTACCGCCGCCGACCGTGCCGATGCCGAGCAAGCCGACGTTGATCGGTTTCATGCCGCCGCCTCCGACCCGCAACGCGCGTTCACGCACATCGCTGTCGGCGGCACCGCGGCGCAATGACGGGTCGCATCCCCGCAAGCGGGGCCCCTGCTCCGCCGCATTACGCCGCACCCCTGAGCAAGCCGTCCTTCTTGAACATCTCGCGGATGCCGCGCAGCGCCTGGCGCAGGCGGTTCTCGTTCTCGATGAGGGCGATGCGCACGTGATCGTCGCCGTAGTCGCCGAAGCCGATGCCCGGCGCCACCGCGATCTTCGCCTGCTCGAGCAGTCGCTTGGTGAACTCGATCGAGCCCATTTTCGCGTAATAGTCGGGAATCTTCGCCCAGACGTACATCGAGGCCTTCGGGTTCTCCACCATCCAGCCGATGTCGTGCAGCCCCTTCACCACCACGTCGCGGCGCTTCTGGTAGGTCTGCCGCACTTCCTCCACGCAGGCCTGCGGGCCTTCGAGCGCCACGATCGAGGCCACCTGGATCGGCGTGAAGGTGCCGTAGTCGTGGTAGCTCTTGATGCGCGCGAGCGCGTGCACCAGGTCCTTGTTGCCGGCCATGAAGCCGATGCGCCAGCCGGCCATGTTGTAGCTCTTGGACATGGTGAAGAACTCGACCGCCACCTCGCGCGCCCCCGGCACCTGCATGATGGAGGGCGCCCGGTAGCCGTCGAACACGATGTCGGCGTAGGCGAGGTCGTGCACCACCATGATGTCGTGCTCGCGCGCGAGCGCCACCACGCGCTCGAAGAACTCGAGCTCCACGCACTTCGCCGTGGGGTTGGACGGGAAGCCGAGGATCAGCATCTTCGGCTTCGGGAACAGCTCGCGGATCGCGCGCTCCACCTCGGCGATGAAGTCCACGCCCGGGGTCATGCGCACCGAGCGGATGTCGGCGCCGGCGATGATCGCGCCGTAGATGTGGATCGGATACGAGGGATTGGGCACCAGCACCGTGTCGCCGCGATCCAGCGTCGCCAGCATCAGGTGCGCGAGCCCTTCCTTGGAGCCGATGGTGACGATCGCTTCGCTTTCCGGGTCGAACTCGACGGCGTAGCGGCGCTGGTACCAGTCGCAGATCGCCTTCCTGAGGCGCGGGATGCCCTTGGAGACCGAATAGCCGTGCGTGTCCGGGCGCTGCGTGGCCTCGACCAGCTTGTCGACGATGTGCTTCGGCGTCGGCCCGTCGGGATTGCCCATCGACAGGTCGATGATGTCCTCGCCGCGCCGGCGCGCCGCCATCTTCAACTCGTTGGTGATGTTGAAGACGTACGGCGGCAACCGCTGGATCCTGGAGAACTCTCGCATTGTAGAATTCTAGCAGTGAAACTCCAGGCTTCCGCCCTCTCGCACCGGCTGCGCTTCACCGCCTACGGCGAGGGCTACGTGATGGTGAACGGCGCGCGCCACGAGGCGAGCGTGATCGTGCTGCCCGAGCGCATCGAGCCCTGGCCGGTCGCCGGCTTCGCGGCGCTCGCCGAGGAGCATTTCGCGGCGCTCGCCGCGCTCAAGCCCGAGGTGGTGCTGCTCGGCACCGGCGCGCGCCTGCGCTTTCCGCCTCCGCGCCTCACCGCGGCGCTCGCGCGCGCGCGCATCGGCCTGGAGGTGATGGACCTGCAAGCCGCCTGCCGCACCTACAACATCCTCGAGGCCGAGGAGCGCAACGTGGCCGCGGCGCTGCTGTTCGCATGAACGCCGTCAGCTTCGCCCTGGTGATCGTCGCCATCCTGCTCGGCGCGGCCGCGCAGGTGCTGCTCAAATTCGGCACCAACGCCGTGGGACATTTCGAGTTCGCGCTGGCCAACGCGCTGCCGGTCGGCTGGCGGCTGCTCACCGAGCCGCGCATCCTGGGCGGCGCGGGCTGCTACGGGCTCTCGCTCGTGGTGTGGATCATGGCGCTGTCGCGCGCCGACCTGAGCGTGGTCTACCCGATGGTGTCCCTCGGCTTCGCGCTGAACGCCTTTCTCGCCTGGTGGCTGCTGGGCGAGACCCTGAGCGCGCAGCGCCTGGCCGGCATCGCCGTGATCATGGTCGGCGTGGTGCTCGTCGCGCGCTCGTAGGCTTTCGACAACAACAAGGAGGCGGCATGGCCCTGTTTCCCGGGTTCAGGAGAATGCGCGTCAGGACTTCCGGCGCAACCATCAACCTGGTGACGGGGGGCGACGGCCCGCCGCTGCTGCTGCTGCACGGCTACCCGCAGACCCACGCCATGTGGCACCGGCAGGCGCCCGACCTCGCACGCGACTACACCGTGGTCTGCCCGGACCTGCGCGGCTACGGCGACTCCTCCAAGCCCAGGGGCCTGCCCGACCACTCCAACTACTCCAAGCGCGCGATGGCGAAGGACATGGCTGAGGTGATGACGCAGCTGGGCCACCGGCGCTTCCACCTCGTCGGCCACGACCGCGGCGCGCGCGTCGCGCACCGCCTGGCGCGCGACCACGGCAGCCGCGTGCTGAGCCTCACGGTGCTGGACATCTCGCCCACGCTGAAGATGTACGAGAGTACCGACAAGGCGTTCGCCACCGCGTATTACCACTGGTTCTTCCTGATCCAGAAGCCGCCGCTGCCCGAGCAGATGATCGCCGGGCACGTGCCGCATTACGTCCTCAAGCGCCTGGGGCGCGGCAAGGCCGGGATGTCGCCATTCGCGCCCGCCGCCGTGCGCGAATACGAGCGCGCTTTCCGCGACCCGCGCACCATCCACGGCACCTGCGAGGATTACCGCGCCTCGGCGACTATCGATCTCGAGCACGACCGCCGTGACCGGCGCAGGAAGCTGCGCATGCCGGTGCTGGTGCTCTGGGGCAAGCAGGGCGTCATCGAAAGGCTGTTCGATCCCCTGAAGGACTGGCGCGAGGTGGCGGCGGACGTACGCGGCAAGGCGCTCGACTGCGGTCATTTCCTGCCGGAGGAGAAACCCCGTGAAGTGCTCGCCGAACTGCGCCGCTTTCTCGCGCGCCAACAAAAAGCGCTTTGATTTCAGGCTTCTGCAGCGTGCTTGCGGCCGCCATGAAAAACGCGTTTAATGAACGCGTTGCGATACGAACCTGAGAACGCGGCTTAAAACCCGCCTGGATGCCAGGAAAACCGGTCCAGGATTTCTCGCTGCCCTCCACCGGCGGCGGTACGTTCCGGCTCTCGGAGCACCGCGGCAAGAAGCTGGTGCTCTACTTCTACCCGAAGGACAACACCCCGGGCTGCACCACCGAGGGCATGCAGTTCCGCGACCTGCACATGAACTTCCGCAAGGCCGGCTGCGAGGTGTTCGGCATCTCGCGCGACTCGCTCAGGACGCACGAGGGCTTCAAGGCGAAGATGCGCTTTCCCTTCGAACTGCTCTCGGACGCCGAGGAGGAGGCCTGCAGCCAGTTCGGCGTCATCAAGATGAAGAACATGTACGGCAAAAAGGTCCGCGGCATCGAACGCAGCACCTTCGTCATCGGCGAGGACGGGGCGCTGGCGCGCGAATGGCGCGGTGTGAAGGTTCCCGGCCATGCCCAGGAGGTACTCGACTTTGTTAAGACCCTCTGATCGTCCGCTCGACCCACAATTCGAACAAGAACGGACCGAAGCCCGCAGCGCAGATCGCGTAGAAGCCCCGCCCGACATGGCGAAGAAACCCCGCCCCCCGCAGAAGAAACCCCGCGTCACGAAGCTCTTCGTGCTCGACACCAACGTGCTGATGCACGACCCCTCGAGCCTGTTCCGCTTCGAAGAGCACGACGTCTACCTGCCGATCGGCACGCTGGAGGAGCTCGACAACCACAAGAAGGGGTTGTCGGACGTGGCGCGCAACGCCCGCCAGGCGAGCCGCTTCCTCGACGAGATCGTCTCGGACTCGGTCGCCGACATCAAGGCGGGCCTCGCGATCCGCACGCGCGACGGCAAGGCCTCCGGCGGGCGGCTGTACCTGCAGACCGAGGCGATCAACGGCGAGCTGCCGCGCACCTTCGCCGCCGGCAAGACTGACAACCAGATCCTGTCGGTGGTGCGCCACCTGCAGGAGCAGTACGCGCAGCGCCCGGTGGTGCTGGTGTCCAAGGACATCAACATGCGCATCAAGGCGCGCGCCCTCGGGCTGCACGCCGAGGACTACTTCAACGACAAG
>DASTHP010000058.1:0-2799 GCA_035718125.1 Burkholderiales bacterium
CCGGGCACGCGCTGGGAGGACGTGCCCATGAACTGGACCTGCCCGGAATGCGGCGCGCGCAAGGAAGATTTCGAGATGGTCGAGATCTGAGCGCGCGCCGGCGCGCTTGGACTTGAAGGCGAACGGCGCGGGCTGGTCGCGCCGCCTCGCGCAATGGGCCGGCGCGCTGGGCGTGGTGGCGCTGCTGCCGCTGCGACGGCAGCTCGCGCTGCTCGCCTCGGTGCTCGCCGCGCTGCTGGTGGTCGGGCTGTGGCTGGCGTGGTCGGAGTACCGGCAGGCGCACCTGGGCGACGGCTATCTGCTGGTGGCCGCGGAGCTGCGCATGCAGTCGCAACGCCTGGCGAAGAGCGCGCTGCGCAGCCTGCGCGGCGAGCCCGAGGCTTTTCCGCAGGTGCAGGCGAGCCGCGACGACTTTGCCGCCGGGCTCTCGCGCCTCGCCAAGGAGGGGCGCGCCAGCGCCGCGGTGCAGGCGCTCGAGGCGCAGTGGCAGGAGACCGAGCGGCATGCCACGGTGCTGCTGCGCGAGCAGCGCATGCTCACCGCGCTCGCGAGCGCGGCGCAGGGCATGGAGCGCGGCAACCCGCTGCTGCTGGAACGAGCCGAGCGCGTGCAGAACCTGAAGCTCGCGCGCGGCGCGCCCGCTGCGGAGATCGCGGCCGCGAGCCGCCTCGCGCTGCTCAGCCAGCGCATGGCGCTCAACGCGCAGCGCCTGCTCGCCGCCGACCGCGTCGAGCCCGAGGTCGAGTTCCTGCTCGGCAAGGACGCCAACGAGTTCCGCGGCACGCTGGCGCGGCTGCGCGCAGGCGGCCGCGAGGACGAGCGCACGGCGATCAACGAACTCGCGGAGAGCTTCGGCCCCTACCAGGACGCAGTGGTGGCGGTGCTCGGCCGGCGCGCACGGCTCGCCGCGGCGAAGGACGCCGCCTTTGCCATCCACGCCGGCTCCGAGCGGTTGCTCGAGGCCATCGATCGCGTGGTGGCAGCCTATCGCGAGGAGCCCGCGGCGCGCGGGCAGCGCTTCGGCCTCGCGGCCGTCGCGGTGGCGCTGGTCGTGGCCCTGCTGCTGGTGGCGCTGCTCACCCTGATCGACGAACGGCGCCAGCGCGAGGGCATCGCGCGTCGCCACGCGGTGCTGCGCCGCTACCACGAGCGCGACCTCGAAGCGGTGGAGCAGCTGCGCCGCGAAGTCGAGCAGCTGGCGGCGGGCGACCTGACCGCGCGCGTGTCGGTCAACAGCGAGATCACCTACCCGGCGGCCGCCGCGCTCAACGACGCGCTGGAGGCGCTGCGCTCGCTCGTGAAGCGCGTGGCCTTGGCCGCGGAGTGCGTGAGCGCAGCGGCCGGCTCGGCGCAAGCCGCCGCCGACGGGCTGTTCGAGGCGGCGCGGCGCCAGTCCGAGCGCATCAAGGGCGCGAGCGCCCGCTCGCTCGGCATGGCGCGCGCGGTGAACGAGCTCTCCACGCGGGCGAACCAGTCCGCCGAACTGACGCGGGCCGCGCTTACGGCGGCCACCCAGGGCCGCCAGGCGGTGCAGGCGGCACTCGACGTGGTCGGCGACATGGGGCGGCGCGTGCGCGTCGCGGCGCAGACCGTCGACCAGGTACGCGGCGCTTCTCCCGAGATGGCGCGCACCGCCAAGCTGCTGGCGCAGGTGGCGTCGCAGGCCGAGGCGCTCGGCGGCAGCGCCTCGGGCCGCACGCTGGCCGCGCTGGGCGCCCTGCTCGAGCGGCTGAGCTCGCAGATGGCGGAGGTGTCGGCTTCGACGCACGAGCAGGGCGCCTCGGTTGGCGCGATCGCGGGAGGCGTGCGCGAGACGCTGGCGGGCGCCGAGCAGGCCGCCGAGGCCGCGACGCGCGCTGCCGCCGCGGTGGAGGAAGTGGCGACGATGCTGCGCGAGCTGGAGGCCTCGCTGCAGAGCCTGCGCTACTGAGGAGCGCGCACGGCACCGTAGCGCGCGAGCGTGCGCGCGCGTGCCGCGGCGTGGTCCACCACCGGCGCGCGCGGCGCGTGCAGCTCCGCGTCGGCAAGCGGCGAGAGCTCAGGCAGGTATTTGCGGATGAATGCGCCGCGCGGGTCGAACTTCCTCGACTGGGTCACCGGATTGAAGATGCGGAACCACGGCTGCGCGTCGCAGCCGGTGGAGGCGGCCCACTGCCAGCCGCCGTTGTTGGCCGCGAGGTCGTAGTCGTTGAGCTTGTGCGCGAAGTAGCGCTCGCCGCGCCGCCAGTCGATGCCGAGGTCCTTGACGAGGAAGGACGCGGCCACCATGCGCAGGCGGTTGTGCATGTATCCGGTGGTGTTGAGCTGGCGCATGGCGGCATCCACCAGCGCGTAGCCGGTGCGTCCTTCGCACCAGGCGCGCCACAGGCGCTCGTCGCCGTCGAACACGAGCGCGTCGTACTCGCGCTTGAAGGCGTGGTCCACCACGTCCGGCCGCCAGGCGAGGATCGCAAAATAGAAGTCGCGCCAGCACAGCTCGGCGAGCCAGGTCGCGGCGCCCGCGCTCCTGCGCTTGCGCGCGAACGCCACCAGCTCGCGGATCGACACGGTGCCGAAGCGCAGGTGCACCGAAAGGTAGGACGGGCCCTTGAGCGCCGGGTAGTCGCGCTTGTCGGCGTAGTCGTCGATGCGGCGCTTGAAATCGGCGAAGAGCCTCTTCGCCCCCGACCTGCCTGCGGGCAGCGCCATCGGCGCGGGCTCGAATCCCAGGTCGGCGAGCGCGGGGAGCGCACTGCCGGCGCGGGCGAGGCGCCCGGCATACTTCGCGATCGGGTAGGGCTTGACGTAGAAATCGTCGAG
>DASTHP010000059.1:0-4545 GCA_035718125.1 Burkholderiales bacterium
GGCCCGGGAAGGACTTCACCGAGCCGTCAGGGAGCTTGATGTTTGGCAAGATGTTGGTAGGCGCGATTGGACTCGAACCAACGACCCCTACCATGTCAAGGTAGTGCTCTAACCAGCTGAGCTACGCGCCTGGTGGAACGAGGGGCGGGATTTTAACTGAATATGGACCTGATTCTCTGGCGGCACGCCGAAGCCGAGGACGGCCCGCCCGACCTCGAGCGGCGCCTCACGCCCCGCGGGCACAAGCACGCCGAGCGCGTGGCGCAGTGGCTGCTGCAGCGCCTGCCGGCGAAATTCCTGGTGCTGGCGAGCCCGGCCCGGCGCGCGCAGGAAACGGCGCAGGCCCTGGGGGTCGCGGTCCGCACCGTGCCCTCTCTGGCCCCGGGCGCAACGGTGCAGGCGATCCTGACAGCTGCGGAGTGGCCGGACCGCAAATCGGCGGTGGTCGTCGTCGGCCACCAGCCCGACCTGGGTCGGGTCGCGCTGCACCTGGTGGCCGGCGCCGCGGGCGACGGCACCATCAAGAAGGGCGGGCTGTGGTGGCTCACCAACCGTGTGCGCAACGACGAAACGCAGGTGGTGGTGCGCGCCGTGATGGCGCCGGACCTGCTGTAGCTTCAGGCGCGATTCAGTACCGAGACCTTCTTGTCGGAGAGCCCGCTGACCTCGAGCTTCATGCCGACCGCCTTCCAGTGGCCGGCCTCGTCCTCCAGCGCCGCCGCGGAAAGCGGATTCTCGTCGAGCCAGCTCTGCGCCAGCTCGATCTCGAAGCCGCCCTCGTCGCCCGCGACGCGCAGCAGCGGCAGCTTGACGTCGGTGCGGCTGCGCAGGATGAGCGCCGCCAGGCGCAGCGCGAAGACCAGCGGCCAGTCCGCGCCTTCCAGTCCAGCGTCGTGCATCTTGCCGAGCTTGCCGCGGTGCGCGAGCACGATGCGCGCCAGGCGCTGCTGCTCCATGCGCGAAAAGCCCGGCATGTCGGCGTTCTGCAGCACGTACGCCGAGTGCTTGTGGTACTGCGCGTGCTCGATGGACAGCCCCACTTCCGCCAGGCCCGCTGCCCAGTCGAGCATCTGCCGGTCGGCGTCGTCCTCGCGCTCGCGTCCCGGGGCGAGCGCGTCGTAGATCGTCAGCGCGAGGCGCCGCACGCGCTCGGCCTGCGCCGCGTCCACGTGGTAGCGCCGGCCGAACTGCGCCACCGTTGCCGCGCGCATGTCGCGGTGCTGCACGCGGCCGAGCAGGTCGTAGAGCACGCCATGGCGCAGCGCGCCCTCGGACACCGCCATCGACTCCAGCCCCAGCTCGTCGAAGGCCGCGCTCATGATGGCGAGCCCGCCGGGCAGCACCAGCGCTCGGTTCGCGCGCAGGCCGGCGATGCGGTCCGGATCGGCCTTTTCGTGCTTGAGCAGCAGGGCGCGCAGCCGCTCAAGGCCATCGCGCGTGATGCCCTGCTCCGCGTAGCCGTTCTCGTGCAGGATGGTCTCGATCGAGCGTGCGGTGCCCGAGGAGGCCACCGCCTCCTGCCAGCCGGCGGCGCGATAGGCGCGCGCGATGCCGGCGACCTCCTGCCGCGCCGCGAGCTCGGCCGACTTCATTCCCGATTTCTCGACCTTGCCATCGGGAAAGTACTTGAGCGCGTAGCTCACGCAACCCATGTAGAGCGATTCGGTGAGCTGCGGCTCGAGGCCCTTGCCGACGATGAACTCGGTCGAGCCGCCGCCCACGTCCACCACCAGCCGGTTCTCGGCGAGCGGCGGCATCGAGTGCGCCACGCCCAGGTAGATGAGCCGCGCCTCCTCGCGCCCGGCGATCACCTCGATCGGGAAGCCGAGCACCTGCCGTGCCTCGCGCAGGAACTGCGGCGCGTTCTTCGCCACGCGCAGCGTGTTGGTGCCGACTGCGCGCACCGCCTGGCGCGGAAAGCCGCGCAGCCGCTCGGCGAACTTGCCCAGCGCCTCGAGCGCGCGCGCCTGGCTGGCGCGGTCGATGCGCTTGTCCGCGGTGAGCCCGGCGCCGATGCGCACCATCTCGCGCACCGAGTCCAGGGGATAGATCTGGCCGTCGACCACGCGGCCGATCTGCAGGTGGAAGCTGTTCGAGCCGAGGTCTACCGCGGCCAGCGTGTCGGGTCGAGCCATGCGGCGGCGAGCATAGCCTAGCCGCGCAGTTCCTGCTCGATCTGGGCCACGGTGGCGTGGCGCACGTCGGCGCCTTTGACCGCGTAGATGGCATGTCCGGCGACGTTCTTGGCGTGATCGCCGATGCGCTCCAGCGCCTTCGCCACGAACAGCAGGTCAAGCCCCGCCGAGATGGTGCGGGGATCCGCGATCATGGACAGGATCAGCTGGCGCAGGATGCCGCGAAACGCCTCGTTCACCTCGGCGTCGCGCCGCACCACGTCGGCGGTGCCCTCGAGATCCAGCCGCTCGAAGGCATCGAGCGCGTGCCGCAGCATGCCGAGCGCGATGCGCGCCATGCGGCGCACCTCGGCCTGCCGTGGCAGCCGCAGCCCGCCTTCCATGTGCGCCTTGCGTGCCTGCAACGCGATCTTCTTCGCCTCGTCGCCGACGCGCTCCAGGTCGGTGGTCGCCTTGAGCACCGCCATCACCAGCCGCAGGTCATTGGCGGCGGGCTGCCGGCGTGCGATGACGTGGCTTGCCAGCTCGTCGATCGAGCGCTCCAGCGAGTTGATCACCAGCTCGTGGCGCAGCACCTGGTCGATCAGCGCCACCGATCCCGAGGACAGGCACTCGATGGCGTCCTGCGTCTGGCGCTCGACGCGCGCGCCCATCTGCAGCACGAGCGCGTGCGCCTGCTCGAGCTGCTGGTCATAACCCTTCGAGGTATGGGGGGCCTGCGGCGCGGACATGCTGCGCGCAGGCTAGCCCCGCAATGTGACAGCCGCATGAAAGCTCAGGGACTGTAACCTTGCCGTCACCTGGAAGCGTAAAATAGTTCGGTCCGCGCACCACTGCGCGGCCACTCCCCGCAATGAAAAGAGACCTGCCCGCCGCGCATTTCCTCAACCGGGAGCTCGGCATCCTGCAGTTCAACCGGCGCGTGCTGGCGCAGGCCGCCGACGACACGGTGCCGCTGCTCGAGCGCCTGCGCTTCCTCACCATCGTCTCCTCCAACCTCGACGAGTTCTTCGAGATCCGCGTCGCCGGCCTGAAGGAGCAGATCAAGCTCAACCTCCCCGAGCCCGGTCCCGACGGCAAGGGCCCGCAGGAGGTGTTCGACGCGGTGAGCCGCGAGGCGCGCGCCCTCGTCGCCGATCAGTACCGGCTGCTCAATGACGTGCTGCTGCCCGCGCTGGCGCACGCCGGCATCGTGTTCCCGCGACGCGAGCAGTGGAACGCGGCGCAGAAGCAGTGGATCCGCGACTACTACTTTCGAGAGCTCCAGCCTGTCTTGACGCCGATCGGCCTGGACCCGGCGCACCCGTTCCCGCGCGTGCTCAACAAGAGCCTCAACTTCGCCGTCGAACTGGTCGGCCGCGACGCCTTCGGCCGCAACTCCGGCGCCGCCATCGTGCAGGCGCCGCGTGCGCTGCCGCGCGCCATCCGGCTGCCGCGCGAGATCGCCGGCGCGAACTACGCGTTCGTGTTCCTCTCCTCGATCCTGCACGCGCACGTCGAGGAGCTGTTCGCCGGCATGAAGGTGCTGGGCAGCTACCAGTTCCGCGTGACGCGCAATTCGGACCTGTTCGTCGACGAGGAGGAGATCAAGAACCTGCGTACCGCGCTGCAGGGCGAACTGCTGCACCGGCACTTCGGCGCCGCAGTGCGCCTGGAGGTGGCCGACAACTGCTCGCCGGCGATGACCGAGTTCCTGCTGCAGCAGTTCGGGCTGCGCGAGGAAGACCTCTACCGGGTCGAGGGTCCGGTCAACCTCTACCGGCTGCGCGAAGTGCCCGACCAGGTGGAGCGCCCGGACCTCAAGTACCCGCCCTTTCACGCCGGGCTGCCTGCGCCACTGGAGAAGTCGAGCGACCTGTTCGAGCTGCTCAAGAAGCAGGACGTGCTCCTGCATCACCCCTACCAGTCGTTCGCCCCGGTGATCGACTACATCCGCACCACTGCCGCCGACCCCAACGTCATCGCCATCAAGCAGACCGTGTACCGCACCGGCACCGACTCCGAGCTGATGGAGATCCTGGTGGAAGCCGCGCGCCGCGGCAAGGAGGTGACGGTCGTGGTGGAGCTGATGGCGCGCTTCGACGAGGAGGCGAACCTCAACTGGGCAGCGCGCCTCGAGGAGGTGGGTGCGCACGTCGTCTACGGCGTCGTCGGCCACAAGACGCACGCCAAGATGTCGCTCATCGTGCGCCGCGAGGACGCCGAAACAGGCAAGGTGCTGCGCCGCTACGTGCACCTGGCGACCGGCAACTACCATCCGCGCACCGCTCGGCTGTACACCGATTTCGGCCTGATGACCTCGAACGAGGATCTGTGCGCCGACGTGGCCGAAGTCTTCAAGCAGCTCACGGGACTGGGACGCGCCAGCAAGATGAAGCACATCTGGCAGTCGCCCTTCACGCTGCACAAG
>DASTHP010000060.1:0-3014 GCA_035718125.1 Burkholderiales bacterium
TACCGCGACGCGCCGCTGATGTGCATCGGCGAGGGCACCAACGAGATGCAGCGCATCATCATCGCCAAGCAGCTCATCGCGCGGAACCCGGCCTAGGGAAGCTCTGAACAAGTCCCGCGTGCGCGACGGTGGCGATTTTCGTGCAGGGCGAGACAGCGGCCGCCGCCGTGTGCTGGACGCCCACAAGGCGGCCGATGGCGATGCCATGCGCGAACCCCGCAGGCGCTTGCGCCTGCGGGCGTCGCGTGGCGCCCGCGAGGAGCGCAGCCGCAAGCGGCTGCGCTGCTCGCCCCGTCCCTCCAGGCGGCGAGGCCGCGAAGCGAGAGTTCAAGGAAAAGGCCTCGCCGCCTTCGGGTTGCGGCCGGAAGTCCGCGGCGGATGGCTTACGATAGCGCGATGACACGGGCGCCGGCGTTGTTGCTTGGCCTTGCGATATCGACATATCGCTGCGGCCGCGCGCCTAGCCGACGCCGCGTTCCGGCCGCAACGCGCACCCGCGCGACTTGCTCAGAGCTTCCCTGATGCTGCCCCTCGCGGGGGTGCGCATCCTGGCGGTGGAGGTCTACGGCGCGGGCCCCTTCGGCAGCGCGCACCTCGCCGACCTGGGCGCCGAAGTGATCAAGATCGAGCAGCGCGAGGGCGGCGACATTTCGCGCGCGGTCGGGCCGTTCATGCTGGGCGAGGACGACAGCGTCTTCTTCCAGTCGCTCAACCGCAACAAGAAGTCGCTCTCGCTGGATCTCAAGCACCCGCGCGGGCGCGAGGTATTCATGAAGCTCGTCGCCACCGCCGACGGCCTGATGGGCAACTTGCGCGGCGACCAGCCGGAGAAGCTCCGCCTCACCTACAAGGATCTCGCAGCGGCGAACCCGAAGATCGTCTGCGCGCACCTTTCCGCCTACGGGCGCGACGGTGCACGCAAGTCCTGGCCGGGCTACGACTACCTGATGCAGGGCGAGGCGGGATGGCTCTATCTCAGCGGCGAGCCCGACGGACCGCCCGCGCGCATGGGGCTCTCGGTGGTGGACTATTCCACCGGCACCACCTGCGCGCTCGCGCTCCTCGCTGGAATCCTCGAGGCGCGGCGCAGCGGGCGCGGCCGCGACGTCGACGTCTCGCTCTACGACGTCGCCATGCACCAGCTCAACTACCCGGCGGCCTGGTACCTGAACGACGGCCTCGTGACCGGGCGCGCGCCGCGCTCGGGGCATCCGTTCATCGCGCCCTCGCAGCTCTTGCGCACAAGGGACGGCTGGATCTTCGTCATGGCGCAGACGCAGCGCTTCTGGGAGCTGCTGTGCGACCAGCTCGGGCGCGCGGACCTCAAGGCGCAGCCGCAGTTCCGCGACTTCGCCGCTCGGCGCGAGCATCGCGACGAGCTGACGAGGATTCTCGACGCCGAGTTCGGCAAGCGCACGACCGCACAGTGGCTGGAGCGTCTGCGCGGCACGGTGCCCTGCGGGCCGGTCTGCGACATGGCCGAGGCGCTGGAGAATCCGTACTTCCTCGAGCGCGGCGGGGTGCAGGTGTTCGATCACCCCGACAAACCCGGCTTCAAGCTCGTGGCGAGCCCGTTCCGCCTCGGCGAACCGCTGCCGGCGCGGCCCGCACCGAAGCTCGGCGAGCATACCGACGCGTTGCTGCGTGAGCTCGGCTTGGACGAAGCCGAGATCGCGCGCCTGAAGAGCGAGAACGTCGTCTGATGAAGCTCGAGGGTCTGCGCGTCGTCGACCTGTCGCTGTTCCTGCCGGGCCCGCTCGCGACCCAGTTCATGGCGGACCACGGCGCCGAGGTCATCAAGGTCGAATCCATCCACGAGGGCGAGCCCAACCGCGAGATCGGCGCCAAGCGCGACGGCGTGAGCGTGTATTTCGCCAACACCCACCGCGGCAAGCAGAGTCTCGCGCTCAACCTCAAGGACCCGGCCGGCGTCGAGGTGCTGATGCGCCTCGCGGAGAAGGCCGACGTGCTCGTGGAAGCCTTCCGCCCGGGCGTGGCGGACCGCCTGGGCATCGGCTACGCACAAGTCGCGAAGCGCGCCCCGCATCTCGTCTACGCGTCGATCGCCGCCTTCGGCCAGAGCGGGCCCTACCGCGACCTCGCCGCGCACGACCTCGCCACCGAAGCGATGACGGGCGTGCTGTCGCTCAACCGCGGCGGCGACGGCAGGCCCGCGATTCCCGCGCTGGCGAACGCCGACATGCTCGCCTCGATGATGACGCTGGCCGGCGTGCTGATGGCGCTCTACCGGCGCAAGCAGACCGGCAAGGGCGACTACCTCGACATGTCGATGGCCGATTGCCTGCTCGCCTGCCTGCCGAACAACATGGGCGTCGCGATGACGGAGCGGCGCCAGCCCGACCTCAAGTCCGAGCGCGCGCTCGGCGGCAACGCCCTTTACGGCATCTACGAAACGAAGGACGCGGACTTCGTCGTGCTCGCCGGGCAGGAAGCGAAATTCGCGAAGAACCTGCTCGAGCCTCTCGGGCGCCCGGACCTCGTGGCGCTGTGCAAGCTGCCGCCGGGACCCGGGCAGGACCCCGTGCGCGCGTTCCTGCGCGAGGCATTCCGCACGAAGACCAAGGCCGAGTGGGTCGAGTGGTTCAAGGGCCGTGACGTGGCCTTCGCGCCGATGCGCACGCTGCCGGAGTCGCTGGACGATCCCCATTTCAAGGCGCGTGGCATGGTGCTGAAGGACGCCCGTGGCTGGGATCATCTGGGCGCTCCGATCCGCTTCGCAAACGAGCCCGCGCGCCCGAACTTCGATCCGCCGGCGCACGGTCAGCACACCACGCGGATCCTGCGCAATCTCGGCTACGCCGACGGCGAGATCGCGCAGCTCAAGGCCAGCGGCGTCGTCAAGGGCGCTTGACCCGGTTCTTCGTCATCGTCAATCCGGCGGCCGGGCGCGGGCGGGGGCGACGGCAATGGCCCGCGCAGGCGGTGGCATTGCGCAATGCCGGCATCCGCTTCGAGGCCACGGAGACGCGGGCACCGGGCGAAGCGGTCGGCCT
>DASTHP010000061.1:0-5989 GCA_035718125.1 Burkholderiales bacterium
GGTCCACTTCGTGCAGGTCGAGCAGGCCAAGCGCTTCACTCACCGCGCGCTGCCGATGCTCCCGGGCGAGACCGCGATCTTCGAGGACACGCTCGAGCTGTGGGAGCAGATGCGCCTGGGCTACCTGCGCTGCCTGCAGGAAGGCGGCGCGGCCATGCGGCCGCAGGCCGCGCTCATCTGCCAGCGCGCGCTGTCGTTCGCGGGGCTGCGCATGTACCACCACTACCGCGCCTACCGGCTGGTGCCCGGGCGCGACTGGCGCGCGCTGCACGAGGTCTACGCGCGCGCGGAGGCGCTCGGCGTCGCCGACAAGCCCGTGAAGGACTACCTCAACCGCGACGTCTACGACAGCTCGCCGCGCATCGCGTACCTGCGCGCGCTGCTGCTGGGCGCCTGCAACCCGAACGAGCTCGGGCCGCGCCAGCTCTCGTTCGTCGCCTACCTGCTGGAGCGCTGGGCCGACAAGGTGGAGATCACCAGGACGCCGCCCAAGGAAGAGGACAACCTGCCGCCGTTCGTCGTCGACCTGGAGAGCGAGCGCGGCGCCGAGCGCGGCGACACGCAGGGCGCGGAGCTGCGCTTCCTCAACGTGCGGCGCCTGGCCAAGAGCCTGCGCAACCGCGTGGCGCTGCTCAGGCGGGGCGAGTCGCCGGCGCGGCTGGCGCTCGGCGAGGACTGCGTGCAGCCCTCCTGCGAGCAGCTGCTGGTGTTCCTCTACCGCCAGTGGTGCCAGCTGCGGCCGACGCGCGGCACCGAGCGCGCGCGCGCCATCGACGCGGTGCAGGCCTGCACCGACATCGCCGCGATCCACTACTACGTCCTCGGGCGCGTGTTCCGCGCGGCGAGCGACTTCAAGGAGCTCTCGGCAAGGCAGCACGACGAGATCGAGACCTTCGGGCGCGTGCGCTCGCGCGTGGCGGAGGAGGACTACGGCGCGGCGAAGGATTTCCTGCTCGAGCACTGGCAGCTCGAGGAGGAGAGCACGCAGGGCATCCGCATGCTGCGGCGCGCCGCCAACCCGGGCAAGCGCATGGCGCACGGACAGCTGATCGGCGTGCGGCCGGCCGACGCCAGGAACTTCCAGCTCGGCCAGGTGCGCTGGCTCACGGCGAGCGATATCGGCGACCTGCATTGCGGCGTGAAGCTGATCCCCGGCGTGCCGGTCCCGGTGGCGTTGCGCCCGCTGGGCGTCAACGTCGCCGAGGAGCGCTACACGCAGGCCTTCATGCTGGCGGCGATGCCGGCGTTCGATGCGCCCGCCACGCTGGTGACGGCGGCGGGCTGGTTCAAGCCCAAGCGCGTCGTCGAGGTGGCGACCGAGAAGCCGATGCGCGTGCGCCTGCTCGAAGTCCTCGAGCGCGGCATCGACTTCGAGCGCGTCACCTACGAGCGCCTGCCGGACTAGCCAGGGGTCAGACCCAGGTTTTCCCGCTTTTGGGTCTGACCCCGATTCTCTTCGCGACGCCGGCGCTCAGCCCGGCGGCGGCGCCTTCCCCAGCGACGCGAAGAAAATCGGGTCAGGGCCGAATTTCGCTTGCGAGGCGAAATTCAGCCCTGACCCCATTTTCTTCTACGCTGCGGCCTTCGCGGAATCGAGCGGCGCTACGCGCTGCACGGGGAACACGGCGCGGAATACCGAGCCCTTGCCCAGTTCGCTCTGCACTTCGAAGCTCGCCTGGTGGCGGGTGAGCACGTGCTTGACGATCGCGAGGCCGAGGCCCGTGCCGCCGGTCTCGCGCGAGCGGCCCTGGTCCACGCGGTAGAAGCGCTCGGTGAGCCGCGGGATGTGGCGCGGCTCGACGCCGATGCCGGTGTCCTGCACGCCGAACACGCCGCGCCCACCTTCCAGCGCCCAGGAAAGCGTCACCGTGCCGCCCTCGGGCGTGTAGCGCACGGCGTTGGACACGAGATTCGAGAACGCGCTGTGCAGCTCCTTGGCGCTGCCGGTCAGGCGGCAGCTATCCTGCACGCGCGCGACCACCTTGTGGCGGCCACCGGAGAGCGCGCGCGCCTCCTCGGCGAGCTGCTCGACGAGCGGCCCCACGTCGATCGACTGCTCCTCTTCGGGCGCGCGGCTGGACTCGAGCGCCGAGAGCGTGAGCAGGTCCTCGATCAGCCGCCGCATGCGCTGCGCCTGCTCGGCCATCAGGCCGAGGTAGCGCTTGCGCTGCGGCGCGCTCATCTCGATCGAAGCATCGCCCAGCGTCTCGACGAAGCCCGCCAGCACGGTGACCGGCGTCTTCAGCTCGTGCGAGACGTTGGCGACGAAATCGCGGCGCATGGTCTCGAGCCGCTCCTGCGCGGTGATATCGCGCGAGCTGAGGAGCTTCCTGTCCTCGCCGAACTCGATCAGCCGCAGCTGCAGCACCGCGTCGCTGCGCGGCAGCCGCAGGGTGACCGGCTCGCCGAACTCGCCCCTGTCCATGTAGGCGACGAAGTCGGGGTGGCGCACGAAATTGGTGACCGGCTGGCCGAGGTCGCGCCGCGCGTCGATGCCGAAGTGGCGCTCGGCGGTGGGGTTGCACCATTCCATGTGGTGCTCGTGATCGAGGATCACCACGCCGTCGGGCAGCGCCCGGCCCGCGGCACGGAAGCGCTCGAGCGCCTCGGCGAGCCGCGCCTCGTCCTCGCTGCGGCCCTTGAGGTGGCGGTGCAGGCCGGCGAGCACCTCTTCCCAGACGCCGCTGCCCGCCGGCAGCTTCTCGAGCGCCGGCCGCCGCAGCCAGCGGAACAGTTCGTCCAGGTGCTTGGCGTGGTAGGCGGCGCGCAGCGCGAGGATCAGCGCGACCACGGCCCAGCCCCAGGCCGCGCCGGCGACACGCCACGTGACGAGCCCGGCGGCGGCGGCTGCCAGCGCGACGGCCAGCGTGCTCGCCCAGGCGGGGTTCAAGCAGGGCTGGCGGTGAAGCGGTAGCCGGAACCGCGCACCGTCTCGACGAGGCGGTCGTGACCGGTAGGCTCCAGGGCCTTGCGCAGGCGCCGGATATGGACGTCGACCGTGCGCTCCTCGACGAAGACGTGGTCGCCCCACACCTGGTCGAGCAGCTGCGCGCGCGAATGCACGCGCTCGGCGTGCGTCATGAGGAAATGCAGCAGGCGAAATTCGGTGGGGCCCAGGTCCAGGGGCCGCTTGGCGCCGAATACGCGGTGCGTAGAGGGCTCCAGGCGCAGGCCGCCCACGTCGACCGGGTCGTCGGTCATCTGCGGCGCGCGCCGGCGCAGCACCGCCTTGATGCGCGCGAGAAGCTCCCTTGGCGAAAAGGGCTTGGTGACGTAGTCGTCCGCGCCTGCTTCCAGGCCCGCGATCTTGTCGGTCTCGGTGCTGCGCGCGGTGAGCAGGATGATCGGAATCTGCTTGGTGCGCTCCTCCTGGCGCAACTGGCGCGCGAGGGCCACCCCGGACATCCCCGGCAGCATCCAGTCGATGAGCATCAGGTCGGGAAGCGCGCTCTTCACGACGCCGAGCGCGCTCTCGGCATCCTTGCTGCGGATCACGTGGTGGCCGGCGTGCTCGAGGTTGACGGCGATCAGCTCCTGGATCGCCGGCTCGTCCTCGACCACAAGGATGTTGGCGGGCATGGTGACGATTTTAAGAAGCTTCCATGACGGAAATGTTGCAATCCGGGGGGTTATCATCGCCCCCCTGTGCCCACCCCTACCGAGATCAAGCTCCATCAGAAGTCGCGGGTGATGGAAATCGCCTTCGACGACGGCCGCACCTTCCGGCTGCCCTACGAGTACCTGCGCGTATTCTCGCCATCGGCCGAGGTGCGCGGGCACGGCCCCGGCCAGGAGGTGCTGCAGGTCGGAAAGCGCGACGTCGACATTCGCAGCCTCGAGCCGGTGGGTTCCTACGCCGTCCAGCCCACCTTTTCGGACGGCCACGCCACCGGCATCTACTCCTGGGATTACCTGTATGAGCTGGGTGTCGAGCAGGACGACAACTGGGCGACTTACCTGAGGCGCCTGGAGGCTGCAGGACAGAGCAGGTAGAGAAAGCCAGCGCTCACTTATGACAGAGACCGACTTCGGTTTCCAGCGCATTCCGGAAAGCGAGAAGCGCTCGCGCGTAGGCGGGGTCTTCGACCGCGTAGCCCCCCGCTACGACCTGATGAACGACCTGATGTCCCTTGGCCTGCATCGGGTCTGGAAAGCGTTCGCCATCAGCATTGCGCGCGTGCGGCCGGGCGACCGGGTGCTCGACGTCGCCTCCGGCAGCGGCGACCTGGCACGCGCATTCGCCCGGCGCGCGGGGCCCTCGGGCCTGGTGTGCGCAACGGACATCAACCGGCAGATGCTCGCGCGCGGCCGCGACCGCCTGCTCGACGCGGGCTGCCTCGCGCCGGCGGCGCAGTGCGACGCGGAGCGGCTGCCGTTTCCGGCGGCGAGCTTCGACTGCGTGAGCGTGGGCTTCGGCCTGCGCAACATGACGCACAAGGATGCGGCGCTCGCCGAGATGGCGCGCGTGCTCAAGCCCGGCGGGCGGCTGGTGGTGCTCGAGTTCTCGAAAGTGGCCAAGGCCCTGGAGAAACCCTACGACGCCTATTCCTTTCGCGTGCTGCCCTGGCTGGGCAGCCGCATCGCGGGAGACGCGGACGCCTATCGCTATCTCGCCGAGTCCATCCGCATGCACCCGGACCAGGCGACGCTCGCCGCGATGATGGAACGCGCGGGGCTGGCGCAGGTCGAATACTTCAACCTCAGCGCGGGCATCGCGGCTGTTCATCGCGGCGTCAAACTGGGGTAGCATGATTGGACGGATTGAACAACGGAGGATGGGTGTCATGGGCAGGCTGTGGATGGCGGTAGCGGCGGTGATCCTGGGCATCGTGATTGCGCTCCCGGAGGCGGAAGCGAAGCGCCTGGGCGGCGGCCGCACCCTCGGCGCGCAGCGCAACGTCACGGCGCCGCCAGCGCAGTCGGTTCCCGCGAAGCCCGCGCAGGCCGCACCTGCTGCGGCGCCCGCTGCCGCAGCGGCACCCGCGACTGCGGGCAGCAAGTGGATGCCGATCCTCGGCGGCCTCGCGATCGGCGGGCTGCTCGGCGCGATGTTCGCCGGCAACCCGATCCTCTCGACGCTCGTCTCGGCGATGCTGATCGGGTTGCTCGTATTTGCCGCCCTGGCGCTCATCCGCATGCTGCGCGCGCCGCGCGCCCAGCCGCGCCCGCTGCAGTACGCGGGCCTGGGCAGCGAGACCGTCGCCGCGCCCCCGCCTTCGCAGGCCGCGGGGTTCGACATGCAAATCGGTGGCCGCTCGCAGCGTCCGGGCATTCCGGCCGGCTTCGACGTCCCGGGATTCCTGCGCGCGGCGAAGACCAATTTCATCCGGCTGCAGATGGCCAACGACGCGGGCAACGTGGAAGAGATACGCGACTTCGCCACCCCCGAGATGTACGCGGTGCTCGCCGAAGACCTGCGCAGCCGCGGCGCGCAGCAGACCGACGTGGTGACGCTCAATGCCGACCTGCTGGAAGTCGCCACCGAAGGCGACCGGCACTGGGCGAGCGTGCGCTTCTCGGGCCTGGTGAGCGAGGCGCCGGGCGCCGCGCCGGGCGGCTTCGAGGAGGTCTGGAATCTCGTGAAACCGGTGGACGGCTCCAGCGGCTGGCAGCTCGCCGGCATCCAGCAGATGCACTGAACGCTCTATACTCCGGTACAAGGGCCACCTAGGGTGGCCCTTTTTGTTTCCATGGCTGTTCTCGAGACGCCGTTCGTCCTTGCGCTCAACCGCCTGCTCGAGTCCGAGCCGTGGGCCCGCGAGCGGCTCGCGCCCTTCGCCGGGGAGACGGTCGAGCTGCGCGCCCCATACCTGCCGGCGGTGCGCTTCGCCATCGTCGAGGGGGGGCGCGTTGCCCCCGGGGGCGAGGCGAGCCTCAAGATCTCGCTGCGCGCGGGAGCGCTCGCCGGGCTCGCGCGCGGCGAGGACCATTTCATGCGCGAGGTCGACATCGAGGGCAACGCGCGTCTCGCACAGGAGGTGCTGCACCT
>DASTHP010000062.1:0-2060 GCA_035718125.1 Burkholderiales bacterium
CCGCCCACCGGCGTCCAGGCAAGGCCCGTGGCCACGCCCGGCACCGAGGTGCGCAGCGCCACCTCGTTCTCGAACTTGCGCGCGCCGAGGATCGCGTGCAGGTCGCCCGCGTCCACCGCCACCGTCTCGGCCTTGCCCTCGGCAATTCTCATCGCCGCATGCCGCAGCACCGAGCCGATCTCGCGCTCGAGGGAGCGCACACCCGCCTCGCGCGTATAGCCGGCGATGATCTCGCGGATCGCAGCGTCGGTGATGCTTGCCTGCGCACCGTGCGGCCCGCTTTCCTTCAGGCCATTCGCCTCAAGCTGCTTCCTCACCAGGTACTTGCGCGCGATCTGCAGCTTCTCCTCCTCGGTGTAGCCGGGGAGCTGGATGATCTCCATGCGGTCGCGCAGCGGCCCGGGGATCGTGTCGAGCACGTTCGCCGTGGCGATGAACAGAACCCGCGACAGGTCGAAGTCCACGCCGAGATAGTTGTCGCGGAATTTCGCGTTCTGCTCCGGGTCGAGCACTTCGAGCAGGGCGGAGGACGGATCGCCGTGGAAGCCGCCCGCGCCGAGCTTGTCGATCTCGTCGAGCATCAGCACGGCGGAGCGCGACTCGGCGCGCTTGAGCGCCTGGATGATGTTGCCCGGCAGCGCGCCGATGTAGGTACGCCGGTGCCCGCGGATCTCCGCCTCGTCGTGCAGCCCGCCCAGCGCCACGCGCTGGAACTTGCGCCCCGTCGCCTTGGCAATCGACTGGCCGAGCGAGGTCTTGCCCACGCCCGGCGGCCCGACAAAGCACAGGATCGGGCTCTTGCCCTCGGGGTTGAGCTTTCTCACCGCGAGGTACTCGAGGACGCGGCGCTTGATCTTCTCCAGGCCGAAATGGTCGTCGTCGAGCACCTGCTTAGCCCCGGCGATGTCCATCGGCTTCTGCGGATCCATCTTCCACGGCAGCTCGGCCATCAGCTCGAGCCAGGTGCGCAGCATCGACGCCTCGCCCGAGGATTCACCCATGCGCGAGAGCCGCTTGAACTCCTTCATGGCGTGCTTGAACGCCTCCTCGGGCATGCCGGCGCCCTCGAGCGACTTCTTGAGCTCGTCCAGCTCCGCGGCCGTGTCCTCGTTCTCGCCCAGCTCCTTCTGGATCTGGCGCATCTGCTCGCGCAGCACGTGCTCGCGCTGGCGCTCGTCGAATTCCTTCTTGGTCTTGTCGCCGATCTCCTTCGAAAGGCGCAGCACGCTCACGCGCTCGCCCAGGTGCGCGAGCACCTTGTCGAGGCGCTTTTCCAGGTCGAAGCACTCGAGGATCGATTGCTTCTCCTCGTTGCCGATGTCGAGCAGGTTCGCCACCATGTCGGCGAGCTGGCCGGGCGAGTCGATCGCCTGCACCGCGCCCACCAGCTCGTCGGGCATGTTGGGCAGCAGCTTGATCGCCTCGCCCGCCTGCTCCTTCAGCTGGAGGAAGCGCGCTTCGACCGCCTCGCCGCCGCCGGTCGCCTCGGGCACCCACACCACGCGCGCAACCAGGAAGGGCCAGCCGTCGAGAAACTCGGTGACGCGAAAGCGTGACTGCCCCTGCACCGCGAGGTGGTGCGCGCCTTCGCTGGAGGGCACGTAGCGCACGATCTCCCCCGCCGTGCCGACCCAGTGCAGGTCGTCCGGGGCGATGGTGTCGGTCTTGGGGTCGCGCTGCAGCAGGAAGCCGATCTTGCGCGACTGGCGCACAGCCTCGTTCACCGCGGCGACGGAAGAACTGCGCCCGACGGCGACCGGCGCGAGGACGCCCGGAAAGGTCACCGTATTGCGCATCGGCACGATGATCAGCGCGTCATCCGGGATGGGACGCACCGCGAGCGAGGTCGAGCGGCCGCGCCGGCCCGGGCGTTCGCTCCTGCCCGGCTCGCCGCCTTCGAGGGCTTCCTTCTTCCTGCGAAAGAATTCCATGGTCTCTTTGCTCCCGCCGCCCGCAAGTGCAGGCATCGAAGTGATAAGTGCGGGCGAAACCGGGGGAATCAAGCTGGGCAGAACCCCCAATCACTACAAGGGCTTGCCGTGTGCTGCGGCTGAGGCACC
>DASTHP010000063.1:0-15586 GCA_035718125.1 Burkholderiales bacterium
AAAGCGCCTGCTCGAGGCGAAGGGCTCGAAGGACAAGGACTACCTGCGCGTGCGCGACCAGATCGGCACCGAGCTCATGACGATCCGCTTCACCGCGCGCACCGTCGAGCGGCTGTGCGACAGCGTGCGCAGCCTGGTCGAGGAAATCCGCTCCCACGAGCGGCAGATCCAGGACATCCTCGTCAACAAGGCGAACATGCCGCGCCCGCACTTCATCAAGATCTACGCGGGGGCCGAGGGCTCCAAGCGCTGGCTGAGCACCGAGCTGAACGAGAACCATCCGTGGACCGAGGCGCTGGTGCGCCTGGAGCCGGCGGTGCTCGAACTGCTCGGCAAGATCCAGGGCGTGCAGCAGAAGATCGGCATCTCGATCAAGGAGCTGAAGGACATCAACAAGCAGATGTCCACGGGCGAGGCGAAGGCGCGCCGCGCCAAGCGCGAGATGACCGAGGCCAACCTGCGCCTGGTGATCTCGATCGCCAAGAAGTACACCAACCGCGGCCTGCAGTTCCTCGACCTCATCCAGGAAGGCAACATCGGCCTGATGAAGGCGGTGGACAAGTTCGAATACCGGCGCGGCTACAAGTTCTCGACCTATGCCACCTGGTGGATCCGGCAGGCCATCACGCGCTCGATCGCCGACCAGGCGCGCACCATTCGCATCCCGGTGCACATGATCGAGACCATCAACAAGATGAACCGCATCTCGCGCCAGATCCTGCAGGAGACCGGGTCGGAGCCCGACCCGGCGACCCTGGCGCAGAAGATGGAGATGCCCGAGGAGAAGATCCGCAAGATCCTCAAGATCTCCAAGGAGCCGATCTCCATGGAGACGCCGATCGGCGACGACGACGACTCGCACCTCGGGGACTTCATCGAGGACCAGTCCACGCTCGCGCCGAACGACGCGGCGATGTACGCGAGCCTGCGTGAGGTGACCAAGGAGGTGCTCGACACCCTCACGCCGCGCGAGGCGAAGGTGCTGCGCATGCGCTTCGGCATCGAGATGAACACCGACCACACGCTGGAGGAGGTCGGCAAGCAGTTCGACGTGACGCGCGAGCGCATACGCCAGATCGAGGCCAAGGCGCTGAGGAAGCTGCGGCACCCCTCGCGCTCCGAGAGGCTGAAGAGCTTCCTCGACCAGGAAGGGTAAGTAGAAAGGGCCGCGCAACCGGCCCTAGTTTCTTTGAGCGCGAGGGGGTAACGGGGGACGGCAAGACGTCCCCTGTTCATATGGGCCGGTAGCTCAGCTGGTCAGAGCAGGGGACTCATAATCCCTTGGTCGTTGGTTCGATTCCAACCCGGCCCACCAAGTCACGCTGGCGGACATGGCTTCACCTTGCGGGCCTTGGCGAGGAACGCGGCGATCTGTCCCGCGATCTCCTTGAACTCCACGTCCTTGCCGTAGGTGGCGACGAAGTTCGCGAGTAGCGCGCGGCCGTCGGACCGTTCCTGCTCGAGACGCCGGCACTCACGCGCGGCTGCCTCACGCGCTTCCTGCTCGGCGCGCTGGCGGGCAAGGGCTGCTGCCGCCAGCGCCTCCTGGCGCGCGCGCTCTTCCTGGGCCTTGCGTGCGGCCTCTTCCTCCAGCCGGCGGCGCTCGGCGGCGAGCCGCTCCTCCTCGGCAAGCCGCGCCTTCCGGGCGGCTTCTTCCCGCGCCAGCTGCTCGGCGCGCTCACGCTCGAGGCGCTCGCGCTCGGCGCGCTCCGCGGCTTCCCTCCGCGCCCTGGCCTGCCGCTCCTCTTCCGCGATCCTGGCCAGGCGCTCGGCCTCGGCGACCTCACGGCACATCAGGTTGGCGCCACCGGTTTCGCTCTCTCGGCTGCAATCCAGCTCGCTCACCTTGCGGCCCGGATCCAGCGGCGGCGCGTAGGCTTCCTGCGGCTTGCTCGTGCAGCCCGCCGCGAGCAGGAGGAGGACAACGATGATGATCTTGTTCATGGCTCTCCCTTCAGGTTCGGTAGACGCCGCAGCGCCAGCACTGCGTGAATTGCGGCTCCTGCGGCTTGCTGCCGGGGGCTGACACCCTTGGCCTCACTTGCAGAATCCCAGGATTCGCTCCTCCGCCGAGCAGGGCTTCGCGGGCTTCACCTGGACCCGCGACTTGCCATCGGCGATACAGGCGCGGATGGCTCGTGCCGTGGGTGGATAGTAGGTCCAGCCTGGGCCGAGCGTCGGCAGCGACAGGCTGACTTCGCGCCATTTGGGGTGGCCCTTCTCCTGCAGGGTTGAAAAATTCTTGCACAGGGATCGCGCGAACCGTGTGAGATTGTCCACGGTGAAATTCAGGTTGTAGTCGTAGGTCACGAGGAATGCACCCACGGCGATGGTGGTGAAGTCTTCGCGCAATATGTTGGGGTAGCTGCTCGCCTTGACGGTCGAATAGGAATAGACCGTGAGCGGCAACTTGCTCGCGGGATGCGCGGGGTCGAACTTGAGCAGCTTGATGTACTTCTGCGCTTCCGGCTTCATGTTGGCGATCAGCGGCGCCGGCTGGCCCGCGGCGACCACCACCACGTCGACCGACTTGTCGCCGATCAGCTTGACCAGCGCTTCCTCGTTCGGGAGATAGCTCGCGTTGGCCTCGGGGATCGGCTTGCCGAACATCATCCGGTAGAGGGTGTGCGTGATCAGCGCCGCGCCACTGCCGAGAATGCCGCCGTTGATCCTGGCGGTCTCGAGGTCATGCAGGCTGTTGAGGGGCGAATCCGCGCGCACGATGAAGTGGATCTCGGTGTTGTAGAGCGGCAGGATGACGCGCAGCGGCCGGATGATGGTGCTCGCTTCGGGGTTGCCGGCGACCGCCCGGTCGATGAAGGCCTGATAAACGTCGGCCTGGACGATCGCGAATTTCACCCCGGGGTCGTAGCGCAGGTGCTTGATGTTGGCCGCCGAACCCGCCGTGGGCAGGACTTCGAGATCGATGTTGGCGTCGGGGGCGACGAACTTGGCCAGATCGGTACCGATGGCGTAGTAGGTTCCCGTGTTGTTCGCCGTCACGATCTTGTACTCGGCTGCCGCCATTGCAGTGCCGCCGCAAAGGCATAGCGCTACTGCGGCCACCGCACCGATCAACGCATCGACTGTGAGCCTGACCATTCTAGTTTCCCCCTTGTGAAGAGCGTGGCGTGCACAATCCCAGTGCCTCTTGCGCTTCCGGGCAAGACTGGCGAGATGCATCCAGTCCGCCGCTCTGCGCGCCGTCGAGTGCCGGCACGGGGGTGGTCTCCGCCCTGGTAACCGTAGTTTCCATCACTTTGCCCTGTCCAGGTTCGAGCGCGCAAAGTCCAAGGGCTGCAATGGATTCCGTGCAAGACGCTATGCGCGCCGGCGTCGGTGGCGCGATCCTGCCCGGGTTGAGGGTCGAGGGAGTTGGGTTCCGTTCGACCGCGGTCGGCGTGGCAGGGGATCTGGCCGGCTGGGCGGCTCGGCCAGACGGCTTTGCCGGTGCGTTTGTCGGGACGGCAGTCGGGACTGCGATGGGCGCGGACCCGGAGGCGTTGGCATCGATGACCGCGGGGCTCGGGTCCTTCACGACGCCCGCGGCGCGAACGGCGGCGCCGCTTGCGGTGTCTTTTGCTCCTGGCGTTGCGGCGGGTTCATCGGGCAGTGGTTGGCGGTAGCCGTAGTAGACCAAGGCCACTGCCGCCGCGCCGACCACCGCAGCAATCATTGCTCTTGAGCGCCAGCGATTCGAGGTTGCGGATGACTCCGCGGAGGGCGAGAACGGGGCAGGGGCCTCCGCCGCATGCCAGGGCAGCGGCGCCTGGCATTGGTAGCAGACCGTCGCCGTCACCTGGCTGACCGCCCCGCAGCGCGGGCACGGCAGGAGGTGCAGAGCGCCGCCGCACTCGGCGCAGAATTTCGAGCCTGCGGGATTGACGTGGTCGCAGAATCGGCATTGGGCAACGGACATGGACGCGTCCTGAAACCGATCGGAGAGAGGGTCGCCGGGAACGAGCATTCTAGGACGGCGAACACCCGCGCGATAGTGGCGGCGCCGGGTAGCGATGGCGGCTCGCGTGCGCCTGCGGCGCTGCCGGATTCCGTCAGTCGCCTGCCGCATTTCGTCAGACGCGTGCCGGATCCGGTCAGTCGTGAGGATTGGTCAGGCGCGGGGCGGCAATTCTTGTTTTGGGCTACAGTGCGCGCCGTTGGACCTGCAAAGGGGCAACGCCATGAGCCAACGGCAACACGGATTCACGCTGATCGAGCTGATGATCGTGGTGGCGATCATCGGGTTGCTCGCGTCCATCGCGCTGCCGGCGTACCGGGACTACTCCATCCGCGCCAAGATCTCCGAGGTGGTCCTGGCAGCAAGCGCGTGCCGCATCACGATCGCGGAGACCTACGTCAGCAGCAGCACGTCGCCCGGCGCGAACCTGTGGGGCTGCGAGTTCAACACCTCGAAATACGTGCAGGGCGTAACCACCGACGTCAACGGCGTCATCACGGTCAGGACGCACAACATCGCCCCCGATGTCGATGGCAAGGCGCTCAGCATGTCGCCGCTGATCGGCGGGGTCGACGCCGATGCCGCCACCATGATGGGCCAGCCGATCGGCGCGTGGCGCTGCGGCCCCGCGACCGTCAATGGCCTCGCGATGAACTACCTGCCTGGGAGCTGTCGCGACGCCTGAGCGCCGCGGGATTGCCTGTTCCTGCTGCGCCCGCCAGGAAGGCGGGGACCGACCAGCCACAGGGGGCGCGGCTCGAGCCCGCCACGGTCGCGAATCGCGTTGCTTGCGCTTGACCCGCGGCGCCGGGCGCCAGCATGATCTGCCATGAACCCCACGAATGGCCCGGCCGCCCCGCAGTCGCTGATGGAGGCGCGTTTCGCCGCGCAACGGATCGCCTTCGGGCCGATCATTTTCCAGTGCGCGAGGCTGTTGCGAGACTTCGGCATCCTGGCAGCGCTGCACGCGACCCGCGCCGGACTCACGCTGGAAGAGATCATCGGGCGGGTCAATGTGTCGCGCTACGGCGCGCTCGTGCTGCTGGAAGCAGGACTCGCGGCGGGCGTGGTGCGCGCCGAAGGGGATCGTTTTGTCCTCACCAACACCGGCACCTGCGTCCTGATGGACGAATTGACGCGCATCAACATGGACTTCGTCCATCACGACTGCTTCCAGGCCTGCTTTCACCTGGAGGAATCGATCCGGCGGGGCAGGCCCGCCGGGCTGCGGCACGTGTTCGGCGAGTGGGACACGATCTACCCGGCCCTGTCAACGCTTCCGGAGGCCGCGCGCGCCAGCTGGTTCAGATGGGACCAGTATTACTCGGACGCGGCGTTTCCCCAGGCCCTGCCGATCGTCTTCGAGCGTGCGCATCGCACGCTGCTCGACGTGGGCGGCAACACGGGAAAGTGGGCCGTCCAGTGCGCGCGGCACGCCCCCGGCGTGGCAGTCACGATTCTCGACTTGCCCGGCCAGGCGGCGCTCGCCTCGCAGAACGTGGCGGCGCTCGGCCTGCAGGACCGCATCGCGATTCGATCCTGCGATCTGCTGGATCATGCGCAGGCCTTTCCCGCGGGCTTCGACGCCATCTGGATGAGCCAGTTCCTGGTGTGCTTTGCCGAGGCTGACGTGCGCCGCTTGCTCGAGCGGGCCGCTGCAGCCATGGGGCCGGAGACGCGCCTGTACATCCTGGACAACTTCTGGGACCGGCAGGACCACGACATCTCGGCCTACTGCCTGCAGGCCTCCTCACTGTATTTCACCTGCCTGGCAAACGGCAGCAGCCGCATGTACAAGGCTTCCGACATTGCGGCCATGGTCGAGGCGGCCGGCATGACGATCGAGCGGGTGACGGGCATCCTGGGGATCTGTTCGTCCCTGATGATCTGCCGCAGGCGCTGAACGCGGCTCGACCAGGAGACGGGACGGTGGAGAGGGAGCGCATTTACCGCGTCACGCCGGCCGGCCGCGAAGCCTGGGAGAGCCAGGACGTCGCGGTGCCGGCAGACTACCGGCGCATGCTCTGGATGATGGATTTCCATGGCCATGCGGGCGTCATCCGCGACCTGGTGCGCCGCTACCCGAAGCACGTGCTCGATGAGTGGCTCGCGGAGATGGAGGAGCTCGGGCTGATCGAGGAGACGCAGGAGCGCGAGCCGGAGGACACGCATCCGGCGTTTTCGACGCACGACGCCGACCAGACCATGACCATGGACCGCGCGCGGCTGCAGCAGGAGTCCGAGTCCGCGGGCAATGCGCTCGCGCGCACGGGTGCCTACGTGGCCGCCGACCGTGTCAGCTTGCGTCCTGCGAGCGGCAAGGCCCCGGGGGACACCGTGGTGCTGATCGTCGAGGACGATCCCGACCAGCTGGCGCTCGCCGACCTGCGCGTCAGCATGGCGGGCTACAAGGTGCGCGTGGCGAACTCGGTCAATGCCTACCTGCAAAGCATGCTGGATGATGGGGCGCCCGATCTGCTCCTGCTCGACGTCGTGCTGCCCGACGGCAACGGCTTCGACGTGCTGGCGAAGATCCGGCGGCATCCGGTGCTCAGCTCGCTGCCGGTGGTAATGCTGACCGCGAAGGACGACGCGGCGGACATCGGCAAGGGCTTGCTGCTGGGGGCGGATGGGTACGTCACCAAGCCCTATACCAAGAACATCCTGGCCGACGTCATCCGACGGGTGCTGAAGCACGAAGCGGGCGCCTGAGCGTGCCTCAGGACGCCCGGATAAGGCTTCCGGGCATGGCTGTGTCACAGTCGGCGGAGCGATCACTCACCGCGGAGAGCTGGGGATGGCAGAGGACGCGCAGGCCGGAGGCGACCAGCTCGCAGGGTGGCTGCAGGAAGCCGGGCGGCGTGCGCGACGCGAAGCGCCGCCCGGCGCCGACGGCGACGAGACTTTCAATTCCCCGGCCGAGCTGCACCGCTACCTGGAGCAGCTGGCCGGCCGGCCCCTGCAATCGCACGGCGAAGTGCTGCAGTACCTGCGGCAGGTCGCGGGCACCAACCCGCGCGCGTATCGCGACCAGGAGCGCAGGCGCATGGTGCGGGAAGTCGCCCTGCTGCTGCTGCTGTCGCTCAGCTACCTGCACTACTACTACTGGGAGGTGCAGGTGGAGATCGCCAAGCTCAACGCGCTGCGCATCTTTGTCCCGACGAGCGCGCAGGTTCACAAGAAGGCGTAGTCTGGCCTGGCAAGGGACCAGGCGCGCGCCGCCAGCCTGGCCGGGCGTCGTGCGGCACCGCAATCTGCTGTAAAATCCGCACCCTTTTCCGGGGTGGTAGCTCAGCTGGGAGAGCGTCGCGTTCGCAATGCGAAGGTCGAGGGTTCGATCCCCTTCCACTCCACCAGATCACGCAGGCCAGCCAGCGTGGCCGGCCTCCTTTCTTGCGCGCAGGGTCGCTCAGAAGGAGCTGACCAGGTACAGCAGCGGCCCGCTGAAGCGGTAGTTGATGCCGCCGTTGAGGCTGCTCTTGGTCACGTTCAGGTCGTAGTCGATGTAGCGGTAGGCCGCGCCGAGCCCCAGGTTGCGCAGTAGCCGGTAATCCACGCCGACGGTGACGTTGGTGAGCGAGCCATCGTACTCCTCGTACTCCAGCGAGAACACATCGACGCGGCCGGAAAGCAGCCATTTCGGCGTGAACGCGTAGGCGCCGTAAATACCCAACGTGGGCAGGGGCGCCAGCGCCTCCCCGGTGTCGCTACCGATCCCCGATGCGGCGATCGCCATCGTGAAGTCGGTCACGTGCAGACCCAGGACGACGCCCACCTCCTTCCGGGCGTCCTTGATGAACGAGTAGCCGGCCGAAAGCCTGAAGATATCGGAGCTGAACTCCGAGCTCACGGTCGTCCCGACCGTGTAGGTGCCGTCGCCCCAGCTGATGGTCCGGCTGAGGACGTGCGAGTTCTCCCGGCGCAGGGACAGATACTCGGCTTCGATCTTCCAGCGCTCGCCCAGGCGCACGCTGGCAAGGATCGCCGGCATGTCCTCGCGGTCGGCGTAGCCGAGGTCGTCCTCGAAGCTGACCTCCGTGCCGAGCAGCCCTCCAGAACCGTTCAGCCGGGCCGTCGTCTCGACGTTCGGGGTGTAGAGCCCTACGGAAAGGGACCATCGGTCCTGGAGCGCCGGATGCGTCGCCCCGCCCGCCTGCTGGCCGGCCGCAAGGCTGGCGGACATCAAGCCAAGCAGCGCCAGCCCGGCGCGCAGCGCCGGACGCACGCAGCCTAGGTCATTGAGCGGGCACGGCTTCAGCGTCTGGGTCATCGCTGCGCGTGGTCCGGGACGTTGCGGGCGAGCACGGGTTCGATGCTAATCCAACAAGCCGACTGCGTGAAATACTGGGCGCCGCATGCTTGTTAACGACGACGCACGCCGCGAAACTCGGGTACCAAGGTCCCTGCCGATGCCACGCCTGCGGCTCCTGCTCCTGGAAGATGCGCCGGACGACGCCGAGCTGGCGCTCGCCGCGCTTGCCGAGGCGGGCTATGCCTGCGAAACCGAGTGTGCCGACAGCGGCACGGCCTTCGAGCGCGCGTTCCTGGCCGGGCGCTTCGACATCGTGATCGCCGACTACCACCTGCACGGCTACACCGGGCTGGATGCACTCGCGGTGGTGCGGCGCGCGGATGCGCTGCTGCCATTCATCCTGCTCTCGGGCGCGCTGGGCGAGGAACGCGCGGTGGACGCGCTGCGCGCGGGCGCCACCGACTTCGTGCTCAAGGACAACCTGGTGCGGCTGGCGGGCGTGGTGTCGCGCGCGCTCGACGAGGTGCGCCTGCGCCGCCAGCACCTCGCCACGCAGCAGGCGCTCGAGCTCTCGGAACGCCGCTACCGCGCCATCGTCGAGGACCAGTCCGAGCTGATCATCCGCATGCAGCCCGACTCGACGGTCAACTTCGTCAACGGCGCCTACTGCCGCTACTTCGGCTATCAGCCGGACCAGGTGCGCGGCCGGCCGGTGCTGGAGAGCATGTCGCCCGAGAACCGTGAGGCGCTGCAGCGCAATCTCGCCGGCATCTCGCCGCAGGCCCCCGCCTATGAGCGCGATTCCCTGGTGCGCGATGCGTCCGGCGCCGAGCGCTGGATGCACTGGTCGGGGCGCGGCATCTTCGATGGCCGTGGCATGCTCGCCGAGGTCCAGGCGGTCGGCCGCGACGTCACCGAGCTGCGCCGCGCCATGGACGAGCTCGGCGCTGCGCGCGAGCGTCTGCAGGGCCTGTCGCGGCGGCTGCTGGAAGTGCAGGAGTCCGAGCGCAAGAGCCTCGCGCGCGAGCTGCACGACGACATCGGCCAGTCGCTGACCGCCCTGAAGCTCAACCTGGAAGCGCTGCAGCGTGGGCGCAACGGCGCGACGCTCGCTGCGCGCGTGCGGGAGGCGCTGGAGACGACGCAGCATACCCTCGAGCGCGTGCGCCAGATCTCGCTCAGCCTGCGGCCGCTGCAGCTCGATGACCTGGGACTCGCCGCGGCGCTGCGCTCGCACCTCGACCGCCAGGCGACGCTCGGCGGTTTCACGCCGCACCCGGAGATTCAGGACTTCCCCGCGCGGCTGCCGCCGGAGGTCGAGACCGCGTGCTTCCGCGTGGCGCAGGAGGCGGTGAACAACATCGTGCGCCACGCGCGCGCGCGCAACGTGTGGCTGCAGCTCGCCGTCGAGGGCGAACAGCTCGTGCTGGGCGTGCGCGACGACGGCGCCGGCTTCGATGTCGAGGCGGCACAGCGCCGCGCGGCGCTCGGCGCGAGCCTCGGCGTCGTGAGCATGGCCGAGCGGGCGGCGCTGGCGGGCGGCACGCTGCGCATCGATTCCGCGCCCGGCCAGGGCACGGCGGTGCTCGCCGCTTTTGCGCTCGCGAAAGAGGCCTGAGTGAAGGCGCTGCGCGTGCTGCTTGCCGATGACCATGCCCTGGTGCGCGCCGGCATGCGCTCGCTGTTGCGCGATATCGAAGGCGTCGAGGTGGTCGGCGAAGCCGCGGACGGCGCCGAGGCGCTGGCGCTCGCGGCGCGCGAGCGGCCCGATGCCGTATTGCTCGACATCGCCATGAAGGGGATGGGCGGGCTGGAGGCCGCGGCGCAGTTCCGCGAACGGCATCCGCAGGTCAAGGTGGTCATCCTCTCGATGCACTCGGGCGAGGAGTACGTGCTGCAAGCGCTGCGCGCGGGCGCCTCCGCCTACCTGATCAAGGACTCGGCCACTGCGGAACTCGAGCTCGCGTTGAAGAGCGTGATGCGCGGGGAGACCTATCTCAGCCCGGCGATCTCGCGCCAGGTGGTGGAGGGCTACGTGCAGCGCATGGGCGCCGGCGCGCCTGCAGACCCCCTGACGCCGCGCCAGCGCGAGGTGCTCAAGGGCATTGCCGAGGGCCGCAGCACCAAGAAGATCGCCCTCGACCTGGGCCTGTCGGTGAAGACGGTGGAAACGCATCGCGCGCAGATCATGGAGCGCCTGGGCATCCGCGACGTGGCCGGGCTGGTGCGCTACGCGATGCGCACGGGCCTGGTGCCGCCCGAAAGGTAAGGGACTGCAAGAGCACGTGTTTTTCGGGGGGAATCCCCGAGCAGGCTAGGGATGCGCCCGATGCCGGCGACGCGGGCGCGCACCTAAGCTGATTGCCATGGCCAGCAACCCGCTCCTGCGGCAATCCGGCGCGTCGCCGCTGCGCATTCTCCTCGTGGAGGACGACGCCGACGACGCCGCGCTAATGCATGCCTACCTTGCGGAGGCGGCGGGCGAGGGCGCCGACGTCCTGCATGTGCGCAACCTGGGCGATGCCCTGCGCGTGCTGCGCTCGCAGGTGATCCACCTGACGCTGCTCGACCTCGACCTGCCCGACAGCCTGGGCTTCCAGACGCTCGAGCGCATGCGCGCCGCGGCCGCCGGGCCGATCATCGTGGTCTCTGGAAACGGCCATCCGTCCCTCGTCGACGAGGTGCTCAAGCGGCGCGCCTACGACGTGATTCCCAAGCAGGAGCTCGACGCGGCCACGTTGCGCCGCATCCTGCGCCTGGCGAGCGTGCAGCAGGAGACGGGACGCGCGCTGCGCGCGACCGAAGGGCGCTTCCGCGCGCTGCTGGAGAACAGCGCCGAAGCGGTGGCGCTGCTCGACGCCGGCGGGCGCATCGAATACGCGAGCGCCTCGATCCGCCGCGTGCTCGGCTTCGAGTCCCACGAGTTCGCCGGGCGCATCTGCCTGGAGTTCGTCCACCCCGAGGACCGCGGCGCGGTGCATGCCGCGTTCCGCCGGCTGCACGGCGTTCCCGGCGCGCGCGAGACGCTGCGCGTGCGCTACCCGCACAAGGACGGCAGCCTGCGGCTGCTGGAGAGCACGGCGGTCAACCGCCTCGCCGACCCGGATGTTGCCGCGATCGTCTGCAATTTCCGCGACCTCACCTCGGAGGCGGACCTCGAGGCGCGCTTCCGCGCCACGTTCGAGCACGCGGCCGTGGGCCTGGCGCAGCTCAACGCCGAGGGACGCATCGTGCTCGCCAACGAACGGCTGTGCGCGATCCTCGGCTACGCGCGCGCGGAGCTGCTCGGGCTGAGCTTCCGCGACATCTCGCATCCCGAGGACCGGGAGGTGAGCGCCGCGCAACGCGCGCGCATGTACGCGGGCGAGATCCGGCAATTCACCTTGCGAAAACGCTACCTGCGCAAGGACGGCGCCACTGTCTGGATGCAGGTCACGGCGGCACTGGTGCGCAGCGCGGGCGGCGGGCCGCGGTACGAGATCACGGCCTTCGAGGATGTTTCGGAGGCGGTGCGCATCGAAGCGGAGCTCAAGCAGAGCGAGGGGCGCTTCCGCGCACTGATCGAGAACAGCGCCGACGGCATCGTGCTGCTCGACGAGGCCGGCCGCATCCGCTATGGCAGCCCGGCCACCACGCGCATTCTGGGTTACGAGGAGAGCGAGCTCGTGGGACGCGAAGCCGTCGAACTGGTGCACGCGGACGACGTCGACAGCTTCCGGTGCGACCTGGCGGCGGTCAACCGCCAGCCGGGCGGCAGCCTGCATGCGCACGCCCGCATACGGCACAAGGACGGAGACTACCGGCTGCTCGAGGGCACCTGGACCAACCTGCTGGGCGAGCCGGGGGTGTCGGCGCTGGTGGCGAACTTTCGCGACGTCACCGAGCGCGAGCGCTCGCTGCAAGCCCTCGCCGAAGCCGAGGAGCGCTTCCGCAGCCTCACCGAGCTCTCGGCGGACTGGTACTGGGAGCAGGACGCCGGGTTCCGCTTCACCGTGGTCGCCGGGCCGGGCGCGGTCGCGATGACCAACGGCAGCACCGCGCCTTACCTGGGCAAGACGCGATGGGAAACGCCGGATCTCGAGCCGTACGAGGGCGACTGGCGGGCCCATCGCGCGCAGTTGGAGCGACACGAGTCGTTCCACGACGTCGTGTTCCGCCGCCGTTTCGCCGATGGCACGAGCGGCTACATGAGCGTGAGCGGCGAGCCGGTATTCGATCTCGAGGGCCGCTTCACCGGCTATCGCGGCGTGGCGAAGAACGTCACCGACAAGGTGCGCGCCGCGCAGGCGCTGCGCGAGAGCGAGGCGCGCTTCCGCAGCCTGACCGGCCTGTCCTCCGACTGGTACTGGGAGCAGGACGCGGATCTGCGCTTCGTCAGCACGGGCGGCGCGGACAAGCTGCGCGGCGGCATCACGGCCGCGCAGCACGAGGGCTTGCGGCGCTGGGAGCTTCCCGGCACCGAGGCCCTCTCCGGCAGCTGGGACGAGCACCGGGCCGTGCTCGCGGCGCGCTTGCCGTTCCGCGACTTCATGCTGCGGCGCACGGGGACCGACGGCGCGGTGCACTACATCAGTGTTTCGGGCGAGCCGGTGTTCGGCGAAGGCGGGGCGTTCCGCGGCTACCGCGGCGTGGCGAAGGACGTCACGGCCAGCCACCGCGCAGTCCTCGCCCTGCGCGCGAGCGAGGAGCGCTTCCGCAACCTGAGCGGCCTGTCCTCGGATTGGTACTGGGAGCAGGACGCTGAGTTCCGCTTCACGCGTACCAGCGTGGACCGGGGCTCGCCGGTGTTCGGCGATGCCGCAGCGCCCCTGGGCAAGGCGCGCTGGGAGCTGTCGGTGAGCCCTGTGAGCTGTACCTGGGAGCAACACCGCGAGGCGCTGCGCGCGCATCGCATCTTCCGCGACTTCGAGTACAGCTACGCCGGCGAGGACGGCGAGCCGCGCTATGTCAGCGCGAGCGGCTACCCGGTGTTCGACGAGTCGGGCAGGTTCACCGGCTACCGCGGCATCGCGCGGGACATTACCGCGCGCAAGCATGCCGAGCAGCGCATGGCGCTGCACGCGGAGCGCCAGGAGGCGATCGCGCGCTTTGGCCAGTATGCGCTCGGCCGGCGCACCATCGACGAGCTGTACGCCGAGGCGGCGCGCACGCTGCGCGGCGCCACTGTGGATGCCGCCTGCGCGCTGGAGTTGATGTCGGACGGCACGCGCTACCTGGTGCGCGCCGCCGACGGGGCGGGGTCGCAGCGCACGCTCGGCATGGTGGCGACGATCTCGCCGGACAGCCTGCTGCCGCCGACGCTGCGCGAGAACGCGCCGCGCATCATCGGCGAGGAGTTCCTCGCCGGCCGGCCCGTGGACGGGCCGGGCCGCGAGTGGGTGCATGCAATGAAGAGCGCCGTGTACATCCCGGTGCACGCCGAGGACAACCCCGCCTCGGTGCTCAGCATGTACTCGATCCGGCCCAAGGCTTTCGGTGACGGCGACGTGCGCTTCGCCGAGGCGGTGGCCAACGTGCTCTCCACGGCGCTGCAGCGCCACCGGGCCGAGCAGCGGCTCGCGCACCTGGCGCAGTTCGACGCGCTCACCGGGCTGCCTAACCGCACGCTGCTGCAGGACCGCTTCGCGCAGACCCTGGTGCAGTCGCAGCGCCGCCAGGTCCATGCCGGCGTGCTGTTCGTCGATCTGGACCGCTTCAAGCTGATCAACGATTCGCTCGGCCACCACCTGGGCGACGCACTCATCCGGCAGGTGGGCGAGCGGCTGGTGGCCTGCGTGCGCCCGGGCGACACGGTGGGCCGCATCAGCGGCGACGAGTTCGCCGTGGTGCTCGCCGACCTGGCGCGTCCGGACGACGCCGCCATCGTGGCGCAGAAGGCGCTGGACGCCCTCGCCAAGCCGTTCGACCTGGCCGGGAACGAGGCCTACGTCACCGCCTCGATCGGCATCGCGGCCTTTCCCGCCGACGGCGAGGATGCCGAGACGCTGCTCAAGAGCGCCGACATGGCCATGTACCGCGCCAAGGAGTCCGCGCGCAACAGCTACTGCTTCTTCACCGCGGAGATGAACCAGCGCTCGGTGGCGAAGGTGCAGCTCAATACCGACCTGCGCCGCGCGCTGGAGCGCGACGAGTTCACGCTGCACTACCAGCCCAAGGTGGACCTCGCCTCCGGCAAGCTGCGCGGCATGGAGGCGTTGCTGCGCTGGAACCATCCGAGCCGCGGCCTGGTGTCGCCGGGGGAGTTCATCCCGGCACTGGAGGATTCGGGGCTCATCCTGCCGGTGGGCGAATGGGTGGTCGAGGAAGCCTGCCGCCAGGTGCTGCGCTGGACCGAGGGCGGCAGCATGCCGGTGCCGGTGGCGGTGAACCTCTCGCCCAAGCAGTTCCGCCGGCGGGACCTCGACGCGCTCATCCGCGCCGCGCTGGTGCGCACCGGCGTCTCGGCCGAGTTCCTCGAGCTCGAGATCACCGAGAGCTGCCTGATGGAGAATCCCGAGGACGCGGTGCGCGAGTTGCGCAACCTGCGCGCGGCGGGCCTGCGCATTTCGGTGGACGATTTCGGCACCGGCTACTCGAGCCTTTCCTATCTCACGCGGCTGCCGCTGTCGGCGCTGAAGATCGACCGCAGCTTCGTGCGCGATGCCGAGTCGAGCGCCGAGGCGGCTTCGATCGTGCGCGCGGTCATCGACATGGCGCAGAACCTGCGCCTCACGGTGATCGCCGAGGGCGTCGAAACCGAGCAGCAGGCGGCGTTCCTGCGCCGGCACGGCTGCGACCAGGCGCAGGGCTATTTCTACGGCCGGCCGGTGCCGCCGGCGGAGATCACGCCCCGCCTCGCGCGGCCCTAGCGCCGCGGCGGGCACGGCGCGCGCCCGGGCGCGGCCCGCGCCCCGCTACGCGTCGCGCTGCTTTTGCAGGCGGCGCACGAACACCGTCATTTCCTTCTCGGCCTGCCGGTCTCCCTTGGCGCGTGCCGCTTCGATGCCGTGCGTCCACGCGTCGAGCGCCTCCTCGGGGCGCGCGTCCTCGGCGAGCGCGCGGCCGAGCACCTTCCATGCCGCCGAGTAGCGGGCATCGCGCGCCACCGCCTCGCGCAGCTCCGCGATCGCGCGGCCGCGCTCGCCCGCCTTGAGGTACTCGAGGCCGAGCGAGTAGCGCAGCAGCGCCCCGTCGCGCGGCGTGCCGCGCAGCTTCTCCAGGCTCTCGATCAGGGGCGCGGACATTTCGGCTAAGATGGCCGCGTCGATTCTAAACCCCGGGCACGACATGAAAACCGCGATCCAGACTGCCGCCGCGCCGGCGGCGATCGGCGCCTATTCGCAGGCGGTGCGCGCCGGCGACACGGTGTACCTCTCGGGCCAGATCGGCCTCGACCC
>DASTHP010000064.1:0-14153 GCA_035718125.1 Burkholderiales bacterium
TCGATGTTGAGGCTGCGCTCATGCGCCTCGTCGAGGATGATCGTGCCGTAGGCGCGCAGCTCCGGGTCGCCCTGCGTCTCGGCGAGCAGGATGCCGTCGGTCATCAGCTTGATCCGGGTGCGCGGGCCGACCTTGTCGGTGAAGCGCACCTTGTAGCCGACCAGCGTGCCCAGCTCGACCTTGAGCTCCTCGGCGATGCGCACGGCGACCGAGCGCGCGGCGATGCGGCGCGGCTGGGTGTGGCCGATGATGCGGTCCTCGCCGCGCCCCATTTCCAGCAGGATCTTCGGGATCTGGGTGGTCTTGCCCGAGCCGGTCTCGCCGCAGACGATCACCACCGGGTGCGCCGCGATCGCGCGCGCGATCTCCTCGCGTTTCTGGGTGACCGGGAGTGCCGGGTCGAAGTCGATGCGCGGATTCATGCTCGCGAAAGGTGCGCGCGAGGATATAGGATTGGCGCATCGC
Source organism: Burkholderiales bacterium (assembly GCA_035718125.1). Taxonomy (GTDB): domain Bacteria; phylum Pseudomonadota; class Gammaproteobacteria; order Burkholderiales; family SG8-39; genus JAABQT01. Next base: position 466 of record DASTHP010000064.1, read on the forward strand.
CATGGCCGGACCGACGAAGGAATTCTGGGAAGAGCGCTTCGCCGCGGGCGATACGCCGTGGGACCGGGGCGCATCGAGTCCGCAGCTCGCGGCGTGGCTCAGCGCCGGGGACCTGCGGCCCTGCCGCATCCTCGTGCCGGGCTGCGGGTCGGGTCACGAGGTCGCCGAGCTGGCGATGGCGGGATTCGAGGTGACGGGGCTGGACTATGCCGACGCGGCGATCGGCCGCACGCATCGACGGCTCAAGGAAGCGGGCGTCGATGCAACCCTCGTGCAGGCCGACGCGCTTGCCTGGCAGCCGGATCGGCCGTTCGACGCGGTGTACGAGCAGACCTGCCTGTGCGCGCTGTATCCAGACCAGTGGCGCGACTACGCCGACCAGCTGCACCGCTTGCTCGCGCCGGGCGGGCGGCTCTACGCGCTCTTTCTGCAGTCGCTGCGCCCGGGCGCGGCCGAGGGTGCCATCCAGGGCCCGCCTTACCACTGCGATATCAACGCCATGCGCGCGCTGTTCCCGGCGACGCGCTGGGCGTGGCCGAAGCCGCCCTATGCGCGCACCACGCACCCACGGGGGCTCGCCGAACTGGCGGTGGTGCTCGAGCGCCGCGGCTGAGCTCTCAGCCTGGCCTCTGCCCGCCCTTGTCGGCGGCCAGCTTCTTCGCGTAGCCGTCCCGCACCATCGCCGAGAGCCGGTCGAAGAGCGCCTCAGGGTCCTTGCGGCGCATGACAACGACGTCGTGCTCCATGCCCTTCGCCAGCACGAGCTCGCGCTTCTCCGTTTCGATCGCCGCCAGGATCTCCTGCGCCGCCTCTTCCGGCGGCAGGCCATTGTCGATCGCGGCGTCGCTCACGCCACGCCTCGAGCCATCGGCGGTCAGCGCGTTCTTCGACACGTCGGTCCTTACCGATCCGGGCGCGACCACGTGCACCTTGATGCCGAGGTGCTCGTTCTCGGCGCGCAGCGCGTCGTGGTAGCCGACCAGGCCGTGCTTGGCAGCGCAGTAGGCCGTGCGCATGGCTACGCCGACCAGGCCTGCGACGCTCGCGATCGCGACGATCCGGCCGCCGCCGGCTTGCACCATCTTCGGCAGGACGGCCTGCGTCAGCGCGATCGGCGCGAGCAGGTCGACGCCGATCATGCGCTGGTAGACCTCGAAACGGGTGTCGATCGCGAGCGAGCGCTGGGAGATGCCGGCGTTGTTGACGAGACCGTGGACGCGACCCTTCCAAGCCCAGGCGCGCTCCGCGAGCGCGGGAATCGACGCGTAGTCCGTCGCTTCGAACGGCAGCACGAGCGCATCCGGGCAGTCCTTCGCCACCGTCTCGAGCGCGGCGACGTTGCGGCCGGAGAGGATCACGCTCGCCCCTTTGGATGAGAGCGCACGCGCGAGCGCTTCGCCGATTCCGGAGGATGCGCCGGTGATCCACCAGCATTGGCGTTCGAACATGTCGCACCCCTTTGTGCAATGGGCTAAGCGGACTTCGAGAATCCTTCGACGTACCGGGCCACCAGGTCAGCCTCCATGTTCACCTCCGCCCCGGGCCGCAAGCGCGACAGCGTCGTCACTTTCAGGGTGTGCGGAATCAGATTGGCCTCGAACTCGGCGCCCTTCACCCGATTGACCGTCAAACTCACGCCGTCGATACAGATCGACCCCTTGGGCGCGACGTATTTCGCCACCGCCTTCGGCGCGCGGAAGGTGTGGACGCTGCCCTTCACCTGCACGACGAGGCCCACGCCGTCCACGTGTCCGCTCACCAGGTGCCCGCCGAGGCGATCGGGGAGGCGCAGCGCTTTCTCCAGGTTCACCGGCCCAGGCCGATCCAGCCCGGTGGTGCATTCGAGCGTCTCCTGCGAGACGTCGAAGGACAGCTTGCTGCCGCGCTTGCGGGTCACCGTGAGGCACGCGCCCTGCACGCAGATGGAATCCCCCACCCGCACATCGGCCAGCGGCAGCTTGCCGGCGTCCACGACAAACGGCTTCACGCTCACGATCTTGCCGACTGCCTGCACGATCCCGGTGAACATCAGACCCTCGCGATGATCCTCAAGTCTTCGCCGATCCGCTCGACCGAGTGGATGTTCAGCGCCACGCGCTGATCGAGCGACGTCATCTCCGCCAAGTTCACCATTCCCTGCGCCGAGTCTCCGAGCAGGCTCGGATTGAGGTAGATCAGGAACTCGTCCACGCAGCCCTCGCGCACGAGGGACCCGTTCAGCTTGAAGCCGCCCTCGACGTGCAGCTCGTTGATCCCGCGCTTGCCCAGTTCCTGCAGCATCTTCGCCAGATCCACCTTCCCGGCCTTGTTCGGCAGCGCCACGATCTCCGCATTGGGAAGCGACTTGCCGGAGACTGCGGCGAATACCAGTGCCTTTTCCCCCTGCAGCACCCGCGCCGTCGCCAGCGTCTCAACGTGGCTGTCGATCACCACGCGCAACGGCTGCCGGGAAGTCTCCACGTCGCGCACCGTGAGCTGCGGGTCATCCGCCTTCACCGTGCCGCCGCCGGTGGCGATGGCGCAGGCGCGCGCGCGCCAGTGATGGCCGTCCTGGCGCGCCGCGGCGCCCGTGATCCACTGCGATTGGCCATTGGCGAGGGCGGTGCGCCCATCGAGCGTGGCCGCGATCTTCATCCGCACCCAGGGCCGGCCGCGCGTCACGCGCGAGACGAAGCCGATGTTGAGCTCGCGCGCGTCTTCCTCCATGAGCCCCGCTTCGAAGCGCAGGCCCGCGGCGGCGAGTGCGTCGCCCCCCATTGCCGACTCCGGGTTGGGGTCGCGCATCGCCGCGACCACGCGCACCACGCCCGCCCGGACCAGCGCATCCGTGCAAGGCGGCGTGCGGCCGTGGTGGTTGCAGGGCTCGAGCGTGACATAGGCGGTAGCGCCCCTCGCGGTCGCGCTCGCCTGCACCAGCGCATTCGCCTCCGCGTGCGGCGCGCCTGCGCGTTCGTGCCAGCCTTCGCCGACGACGTGCTCGCCCTTGGCGAGGACGCAACCAACGCGGGGGTTCGGGGTCGTCGTGTACAGGCCCTTCCCGGCGAGCGCGAGCGCGCGGCGCATCATCGCGTGGTCGAAGGCGGAGAACGCGGTCACGGCGCGGCTGCCGTCAGCCGCCGCGGCGGCCCTTCTTCGTCTTGACTTCCTGCACCGCCTCGCGGAAATCGTCGGGCGACTCGAAGCTGCGGTACACCGAGGCGAAGCGGATGTAGGCGATCTTGTCGAGCTTGGCGAGCTCGCGCATCACCAGGTCGCCGACGCGGCTGGTGGGCACCTCGCGCTCCCCGAGCGAGCGCAGCTTCTCCTCGATGCGCGCCACCGCAGCTTCCACGGCGTCCGTGGACACCGGGCGCTTGCGCAGGGCGAGCATCATGCTGCCCACGAGCTTCTCGCGCTCGAACTCGGTGCGGCTGCCGTCCTTCTTCACCAGGCGCGGCATCTTGAGGTCGACGCGCTCGTAGGTGGTGAAGCGCTTGTCGCACGCCGGGCACTTGCGCCGCCGCCGGATCGAGCTCGCCTCGGTGCTGGAGCGCGTGTCCAGCACCTGGGTGTCCGGGTTGCCGCAGAACGGGCAGCGCATGGCGTCTGTCTTGCGTCAGGCGTAAACGGGGTGACGCGCGCACAGGGCCTTGACCTCGGCCGCCACCCGGCCGAGGCTCGCCGCGTCGGCGGGCCGGTCCAGCACGTCGGCGATCAGGTGCGCGAGCCGCTCCGCTTCCGGGACCTTGAAGCCGCGCGTGGTCATGGCGGGGGTGCCGATGCGCACGCCGGAGGTCACCATCGGCTTTTCCGGGTCGTTCGGGATGGCGTTCTTGTTCACCGTGATGTGGGCGCGCCCGAGCGCCGCTTCCGCGTCCTTGCCGGTGATCCTCTTGCCGCGCAGGTCGAGCAGCATCATGTGCGACTCGGTGCGGCCCGAGACGATGCGCACGCCGCGCGCCATGAGCACGCGCGCCATCGCCTGCGCGTTGTCCAGCACCTGCTGCTGGTACGCCTTGAACTCGGGCCTGAGCGCCTCGCCGAACGCCGCCGCCTTGGCGGCGATCACGTGCATCAGCGGACCGCCCTGCAGCCCGGGAAAGATCGTCGAGTTGATCGCCTTGCCCCGATCGGCTGCTGATGCGTCGCCGCCGCCCAGCACCAGGCCGCCGCGCGGGCCGCGCAGGGTCTTGTGCGTGGTGCTGGTGACGTAGTGCGCGACGCCGATGGGCGAGGGATACAGCCCGACGGCGACCATGCCGGCGTAGTGCGCCATGTCCGCCATCAGCAGCGCGCCCACCTGGTCGGCGATGACGCGAAAACGCCGCCAGTCGATGCGCAGCGAATAGGCGGAGGCGCCGGTGACGATGAGCTTGGGCCGGTGCTCGCGCGCGAGCCGCTCGGCGGCGTCGTAGTCGATCTCCTCGCGCTCGTTCAGCCCATAGGAAACGAACTTGTAGAGCTTGCCCGAGAGGTTCACGGGCGAGCCGTGCGTGAGGTGCCCGCCGTGCGCGAGCGACATGCCCAGCACCGTGTCGCCGGGCTGGAGCACCGCGAAGTACACCGACTGGTTGGCCTGCGAGCCCGAATGCGGCTGCACGTTGGCCCAGTCGGCGCCGAAGAGCTGCTTCGCGCGCTCGATGGCCAGCGTCTCGGCGAGGTCCACGTACTCGCAGCCGCCGTAGTAGCGGCGACCCGGGTATCCCTCGGCATACTTGTTGGTGAGGACCGAGCCCTGGGCGGCAAGCACCGCGGGGCTCACGTAGTTCTCCGAGGCGATCAGCTCGACGTGGTCTTCCTGGCGGCGGATCTCCTGGCTGATGGCATCCCAGAGCTCGGGGTCGGTGCGCGACAGCAGGTCTGCGGCGGACATGGCGGCGTGGCGAAGAGGCGACCCGCGATTCTACAGGCAGGGAGCTGCCGGCTCCCCCGGGAGCCTCAGTCCCACTCCGGCTCCACGCGGTAGCGCAGGGCGTGGTCGCCGTGGCGCGTGGCGCTGTTGCCCAGGCCGATCCAACCCCGCTCGCCGAGCACGGCCTCCTCGCGCCGCAGGAGGATCTCCGAGCTGTTGCCGTCGGCCAGCACGTAGGTGCCGTTGGAGGACTGGTCGGCGATCACGAAGTGGCCTTCGCGCGCAAATACGCGCGCGTGCACGCGCGAGGCGAACTGGCTGTCGACGACCACGTCGTTGTCCTTCTCGCGGCCGATGCGCACCGCCGGCCCCGCCGAGCGCACGATGTGCAGCTGCCCCGCGCGCGAGAGCTTGAGCACGGTCTCGCGCGAGCGCGTGGCCGTGGCGCGCGCCAGGTTGATCTCGGTGAGGTCCGGATCGGTGCGCCACATCACGTTGCAGGCGATGATCTCCTCGTGCCGGCCGCGCACGCGGATCGGGAACATCTGCCGGCAGCGGGTGCGCTGCGGCGGCGAGAGCGCGTCCACGGTCTGCTGCGTGGTCAGCACCTGGTCGGCATTGGCGAGCGCCACCAGGCGCGCGCACACGTTCACCGTGTCGCCGAACACGTCGCCCCCCGAGAGCACGACCGGCCCGTAGGTGAAGCCGACCTTGATGGCCAGGCGCTCCGGGGCCGCGTCCGGCGCCGCCGCCTGCATGTCGCAGGCGGCCTGGAAGGCGTGGTCGGGCAGCGGAAATGCGCACACCATGCCATCGCCGAGGGTCTTCACCACGGCGCCGCCATGCCGGGCCGCGACCTTGCCCAGAAGCTCGAGCAGACGGTTGATGAGCGCGTGCGCACGCGTGTCGCCAAGCGATTCGTAGATGCGAGTGCTGTCCGTCACGTCGACGAACAGCACCGCGCGCTGCGCAGTCTCCAAGCAGTACGGCTCCCTCGTGTGCCCCCGGCGATCTTACCCGAACGTGCGCCGGCTACACGGCGAGCGGCGGGGCGAGATCGGAGGGCCTGTCAATGTCTCGGATCGCGCCCGGGTCGCCGACGGGAACCTTGACGAGCTGCGCTTCGTGCGCGGCGAGCACGCGCTTGGCCCCCTCGTCGCCTGCGAGCGCCTCGAGCTCCATGCGCAGGCTGCCCGCAAAGCCGACAGGGTGACCGCGGCGCGCGCGCCAGTAGGGCGCGGCGACGAGCGCCCCCGCGGCGAGCGCGTCGCGCACCGCCGCGATGGTGCTCGGCCGCACGAACGGCATGTCGCCGAGCGCGACCAGGTAGCCATCGGCCGCGCCCGCGGCGCGCACCGCGCAGGCGAGGCTCGCGCCCATGCCCGAGACCGCCTGCTCGCACACCGCGATCTCGCAACCCTCGGCAGCCAGCGCGCGCGCCGTTTCCTGCGCGCCCGGCCGCACCACCGCGACCACGCGGGACGCCACGGCGCGCAGATGGCGCGCGGACTGCACGGCAATCGCCACGCCGTGCGGCAGCGGGTGCTGCAGCTTGTCGGAACCGAAGCGGGACGCCGAGCCCGCCGCGAGGAGAAGACCCACGAAACTCACCGCCGCCTCGTCAGCGCGGGGAGGGGGTGGGTGGGCGCAGCCTTCAGACTTCCCTGCTCTCCTGGACCTCGCACGCGGAAGGGTCGAAGCGCGAGCCCTTCTTCGCCGCCCAGCTCGGCTCGGTGACGCCGTGGCGCACGGCGGTCATCTCCGCGAGGATCGCGACCGCGATCTCCGGCGGTGTCTTGGAGCCGATGTACAGGCCCACCGGGCCGCGCAGGCGCGCAATCTCGCCCTCGGAGAGGTCGAACTCCTTGAGCCTCTGGCGGCGCGCGTCGTTGTTCTTCTTGGAGCCGATGGCGCCGACGTAGAACGCGGCGGACTTGAGCGCCTCCATCAGCGCGAGATCGTCGATCTTCGGATCGTGCGTCAGCGCCACCACCGCGCTGTGGCCATCGAGGTTCATGGCCGCGATGACGTCGTCGGGCATGCGTCGATCGAGCGCGATGCCTGCCACGCCCCAGCCGCTGGCGTACTCCTCGCGCGGCTCGATCACGCTCACGTGGTAGTCGAGCATGCGCGCCATCTCGGCGAGGTACTGGGTGAGCTGGCCGGCGCCGATCAGCACCAGGCGCCAACGCGGGCCGTGCACCGTGGTGAGCGTGCCGCCGTCGAATTCGAGCGCGTCCTGCCATTGGCCGGGCTCGAGCACCACGCGGCCGCTTTTCATGTCCAGGCGCCGCTTCACCAGCTGCTGGCGCGAGATCGTCGAGAGCAACTCGTCCAGGCCGCTTGCCGGGGTCACCGGCTCGAGCACCACCTGCAGCGTGCCCCCGCAGGGCAAGCCCCAGCGTGTCGCCTCCTCGTTGGTAACGCCATAGGTCACCAACTGCGGCAAGGACGCCACCGCCCTTGCCCGCACCTTCTCGATGAGGTCGTCCTCGACGCAGCCACCCGACACGGAGCCGACGACCTGGCCATCTTCGCGGATCGCCACCAGGGCGCCGACCGGCCGCGGGGCGGAGCCCCAAGTCTTCACGATGGTGCCGAGGGTGACGCTTTGCCCGGCCTTGCGCCAGGCCTCGGCGGTGCGCAAGACCTCGATGTCGACGGAGTCCATGGCCGCTAGTTTACTCCCGCGGGCAACGCCAGGGTCACGCGGCAGCCGCGGCCGCCCTCGCCCTCGCCGATCTCCACGCGGGCGCCATGGGCCGCGGCGATCTCGCTCACGATGGCCAGGCCCAGGCCACTGCCCGCGCCCACCGTCCCCGGCGCCCGGTAGAAGCGCTCCAGCACGCGCTTGCGCTCGGCCGGCGCGATTCCCGGACCGTCGTCCTCGACCTCGACGCGCACCTCGCCCGCACCAGCCCGCGTGCGCACGGTCACGCGGCCGCCGGCCGGCGTGTATTCGAGCGCGTTGTGCACCAGGTTGGCGAGGGCCTCGCGCAACAGGACCGGATCGCCCCGCACCCGCGCGCCCTCGAGCTCGAAACCCAGGTCGATGTCGCGCTCCAGCGCGCGGTGCACCCACTCGTCGGCCGCGGCTTCGACGACCTGGCGCAGGTCCGCCCGCGCAGGGCCCGCCGCGTCGCTCACGCCGGCCTCGGCCCGGGCCAGCGCGAGCAGCTGGTTGGCCAGGCGCGCCGTGCGCACCGAGGCCCCGTGCACCTGCTCGAGCTGCGCACGGCAGGCCTCCGGCAGCGGTTGCGCGAGGGCGAGCTCGGCATGCGCGCGCAGGCCGGCGAGCGGCGTGCGCAGCTGGTGCGCCGCGTTGGCGAGGAAGCGCTGCTGGTTGCGGTTCGCCTCGGTCACCTCGCCCAGCAGGTGGTTGATGCTCTCCACCAGCGGCCGCGCCTCGGCGGGCGAGCGCCCCGGGTCGAGCGGCCGCAAGTCATGCGGCGAGCGCGCGCCGATGTCGCGCGACAGGTCCTGCAGCGGCCTCAAGCCGCGCGCCACGCCGAACCACACCAGCGCCATCGTCAGGGCGGCGAGCAGCGCCTGCGGCAGCAGGCTCGAGGCGAGGATCTCGCGCGCCAGGCGCTGGCGCTTGTTGGTGGTCTCGGCCATCGAGACGCTGCAGATCTCCACGCCGCAGCTGACCGGCACGGCCACCACGCGCACGCGCTTGCCCTCGTAGTCGCCGTCGTAGGCCGCAATGCCCTCCTCGGTCTGCACGCCGGCGGGCGGCAGCGGCACGCCGAGGTCGCCCGCGATGCGCTCGCCCGCAGGGCCGCGCACCACGTAGTAGATCTCGTCGTAGCGGTCGGAGCGCACCAGGCGCTCGGCCACGTTGGGCAAGTCGAAGCCGATGCGCCCGTCCTGCACGCGCACGCGCTCGCCGAGCGCAAGCGCCGTGTTGATCAGCGACTGGTCGTAGGCCTCGGCGCCCGGTTCGGCGGCGACGCGGTAGGCGGCGTAGGCGCCCACCGCCAGCATCGCCGCGATCGGCGGCAGGAGCAGCTGCAGCAGCAGCGCCCGCAGGCTGCGCTGCGTCGTCATTGCGCCTCCGCGTACTCCTCCAGCATGTAGCCGAAGCCGCGCACCGTGCGGATGCGCACGCCGGCGGGCTCGAGCTTGGCGCGCAGCCTCGAGACGTAGACCTCGATCGCGTTCGGCGAGAGCTCGTCGCCCCAGCTCGCCACCGCCTGGATGATCGATTCCTTGGAGACGATGCGCTCCACGCGCGCCAGCAGCACCTCCAGCACCGCCCACTCGCGCGCGGCCAGGTCGAGCGGCGCGCCGCGCAGGAACGCGCGCCGCGCCACGGTATCGAGCGCGAGCGGCCCGTGCACCATGCGCGGGCCGCTCTGTGCCTGCGAGCGCCGGATCAGCGCGCGCACGCGCGCCACCAGCTCGGGCATGGCGAAGGGCTTGGCCATGTAGTCGTCCGCGCCCAGGTCCAGGCCGTGCACGCGGTCGTCCACCGTGTCGCGCGCAGTGAGCACCAGCACCGGCATGCGCTGCGCGTCGCCGCGCAGGCGGCGCAGCACCTCGAAGCCGTCGATGCCCGGCAGGCCCACGTCCAGGATCACGAGGTCGAAGCGCTCGCGCCCGGCGGCGAGCATCGCCTGCTCGCCGCGCGGCATCAGGTCGACGGCGTAGCCCTCCGCCTGCAGGATGCGCATCAGGCCGCTACCCAGGACGTCGTCGTCCTCGACGATGAGGATGCGCATGGCAGCGTCAATCATAGCGCCGCGGCGTACCGCCGCGAGCGCGCGCTCGCCGCTGGAGCACAGCGTGACGGCGAAACCGGCCTGCGCCAGGCCGCGCGCCACGCCGCTGGCGAGCAGCGTGTCGTCCTCCACGACGAGAATGCGCGCGTTGGGCCGTTGCCCCATGCGCGGTTCAAGCTAGGCATGAGAGTTTGCCCCCGCCTTGCTGCAAGCTTGCGCAGCCCTTACGCGGGCGCCTGCGCCCCTGTATTGCGGCGCAACATTGCCGCGCGGTAGACGCTTGGCTAGGATGGCCCCCCCACCGGTCGCAAAAAATCAAACGCACGAGGAGGCAGCATGGCAGTCAGGGTATCCATGAAGATCAACGGCAAGGCTGTCTCCGGGGAGGTCGAGGCGCGCACGCTCCTCGTCACCTTCATTCGCGAGCACCAGCGTCTCACCGGCACGCACGTGGGTTGCGATACCGCGCAGTGCGGCGCCTGCACCGTGCACATGAACGGCAAGGCGGTGAAGTCCTGCTCGATGCTCGCCATGCAGGCGGAGGGCGCCGATGTCCTCACCATCGAGGGGCTCGCCAAGCCCGACGGCACGCTGCACCCGATGCAGGCGGCGTTCAAGGAGCACCACGGCCTGCAATGCGGCTTCTGCACGCCCGGCATGGTGATGAACGCGGTCGATTTCGCCCGGCGGCACCCGAACGCCAGCGAGCAGGAAGTGCGCGAGGCGCTCGAAGGCAACCTGTGCCGCTGCACGGGCTACCACAACATCGTCAAGTCGATCATGGCCGGCTCCAAAGCCATGACCACCAGCAAGTAGGAGGGAGTCAGCCATGGGTGCACCGCTGATCGGCGCTCGCATACAGCGCAAAGAGGACTATCGCTTTCTCACCGGCGCGGGCCAGTACACGGACGACGTGACGCTGCAGGGTCAGACGCATGCCGTGTTCGTGCGCTCGCCGCACGGGCACGCGAAGATCAAGTCGATCAGGAAGGACAAGGCGCTCAAGGCGCCCGGCGTGCTCGCCGTGTTCACCGGCGAGGACCTCGCCGCCGCCAAGGTCGGCGGCCTGCCCTGCGGCTGGCTGATCACCGATGTCAACGGCCAGCCGATGAAGGAGCCGCCGCATCCGTGCCTTGCACAGGGCAAGGTGCGCTACGTCGGCGACCACGTCGCTGTGGTGATCGCTGAAACGCTCGACGGGGCGCAGGACGCGGCGGAACTGGTCGAAGTCGACTACGAGGTGCTGCCCGCGGTGGCCGACGCGTCCATGGCGCGCGCCAAGGGCGCCCCCGTGCTGCATGACGCCGCACCGGACAACACCTGCTATGTGTGGGCGCTGGGCGACAAGGCCGCGGCGGATGCGGCCTTCGCCAAGGCCGCTCATGTCACCAGGCTCGAGTTCATCAACAACCGGCTGATTCCGAACGCCATCGAGCCGCGCGCCGCCATCGGCCTGTATTCGCGCTCCGAGGACGCCTACACGCTTTACGTCTCGAACCAGAACCCGCACGTGGAACGGCTGCTGATGGCGGCCTTCGTGCTCGGCCTGCCCGAGCACAAGCTGCGCGTGGTGGCGCCCGACGTCGGCGGCGGCTTCGGCTCGAAGATCTACCTGTACGCCGAGGACGTCGTGGTCACCTGGGCGTCCAAGCAGATCAACCGGCCCGTGAAATGGACCGCCGATCGCTCGGAGTCCTTCGTGTCCGACGCGCATGGCCGCGACCACCACACCATCGCCGAGCTGGCGATGGACAAGGACGGCAAGTTCCTGGCCATGCGGGTGAAGACCACGGCGAACATGGGGGCCTACCTGTCGACCTTCGCCTCGGCGATCCCGACAATCCTGTACGCCACCTTGCTCGCCGGGCAATACAGCACCCCGGTGATCCACGTCGAAGTCACCGCGGTGTTCACCAACACGGCGCCCGTGGACGCGTACCGCGGCGCGGGACGCCCGGAAGCGACCTATGTGGTCGAGCGCCTGGTGGAAACCGCGGCGCGCGAGATGAAGCTCGACCCGGCGGAGATCCGGCGGCGCAACTTCATCAAGAGCTTCCCGTACCAGACGCCCGTCGCGCTGCTCTACGACATCGGCGACTACGAGGCCACCATGTCGGCCGCGATCAAGCTGGCAGACGTGGCGGGGTTCCCGCAGCGCAGGAAGGATGCCGAAGCGCGCGGCAAGCTGCGCGGCCTGGGCTACGCCGCCTACATCGAGGCCTGCGGCATCGCTCCCTCGGCGGTCGCCGGCAGCCTCGGCGCGCGCGCGGGCCTGTTCGAAGCCGGCGAGATCCGTGTGCACCCGACCGGCAGCGTGACTGTGTTCACCGGCTCGCATTCGCACGGCCAGGGACACGAGACCACCTTCGCGCAGGTGGTGGCGGACCGGTTCGGCCTGCCGATCGAGAGCGTCGACATCGTGCACGGCGACACCTCCAAGATCCTGTTCGGCATGGGCACCTACGGCTCGCGCTCGCTCGCCGTGGGCGGCACCGCGATCGTCAAGGCGATGGACAAGATCATCGCCAAGGGCAAGAAGATCGCCGCGCACCTGCTGGAGGCGGCCGAGAGCGACATCGAGTACGCCAACGGCGAATTCAAGGTGGCCGGCACCGACAAGAAGAAGATGTTCGGCGAGATCGCGTTCGCCGCTTACGTGCCGCACAACTACCCGCACGACAAGCTCGAGCCCGGGCTGAACGAGAACGCGTTCTACGATCCGTCGAATTTCACTTTTCCTGCCGGCACCTACGTCTGCGAAGTCGAGATCGACCGGGACACCGGCGTCACCAAGGTGGTCAACTTCACCGCGGTGGACGATTTCGGCAAGATCGTCAACCCGATGATCGTCGAGGGCCAGGTGCACGGTGGCATCACGCAGGGCATCGGCCAGGCGCTGACCGAAGGCTGCCGCTACGATGCCACGGGACAGTTGACCACGGGCTCGTTCATGGATTACTGCATCCCGCGCGCCGACGACGTGCCCTCCTACAAGGTGGACACGCGGGAGACGCCCTGCACGCACAACCCGCTCGGCGTCAAGGGCTGCGGCGAAGCCGGCGCCATCGGCGCGCCGGCGGCCCTGATGAACGCGATCACGGACGCGCTCGGCATCAAGGACCTGCCCATGCCTGCGACCCCGCAGACGGTGTGGAAAGCACTGCAGAACAAGAAGGCTGCCTGAGGAGAACACCATGCACGCATTCAACTATCACCGCCCCAGCAATGTGAACGACGCCGCGGCGCAAGCCGTGAAGACCGAGGCCAAGATCCTCGCCGGCGGCCAGTCGCTGGTCCAGGCGATGAAGCTGCGCCTTGCCGCGCCCACGGACCTCGTCGACCTGGGCATGATCAAGGACCTCGCCGGCATCAAGGTGGACGCGAAGGCCGTGACCATCGGCGCGATGACGCGCCACGCCGAAGTCGCCGGCTCGGCCGAGGTGAAGATGGCGATCCCGGCCCTGGCGGCGCTCGCCGCCATGATCGGCGACCGCCAGGTGCGCAACATGGGCACGCTCGGCGGGTCGCTGGCCAACAACGACCCCGCCGCGGACTACCCGGCGGCGGTGCTGGGCCTGAACGCCACCATCACCACCACCAAGGGCACGCACGCGGCCGACAAGTTCTTCAAGGGCCTGTACGAAACAGCGCTCAAGCCCGGCGAGATCATCACCTCGGTCTCTTTCCCCGTGCCCAAGCGCGCCGCCTACATGAAGTTCAAGAACCAGGCCTCGCGCTTTGCGATCGTCGGCGTCTTCGTCGCCGACACCGGGGCAGGCGTGCGCGTCGCGGTGACGGGCGCGGCGCCCTGCGTGCTGCGCCTTGCCGAGTTCGAGAAAGCGCTGACCGCCAAGTTCGCCCCCGAGTCGGTGGCGAACCTCAAGGTGAAGGCGGACGGCCTGAACAGCGACCTGCACGCCTCGGCGGAGTACCGCGCGCACCTGATCACGGTGATGGCCAGGCGCGCGGTCGAGGCCGCATTGAAATAGAAGAGGCACACGCCTCCACAAGCCCGCCCGAGGGTGCGGGAGACGCGTCTCCCGCGCCCTAAGGCGGGCTTTTTTATGACCACGCCCCTCCCCAAGTCCATCGACGACACCCTGAAGCTGCTCACCTCGGCCGACTACGTCGCC
>DASTHP010000065.1:0-10401 GCA_035718125.1 Burkholderiales bacterium
AAGGCTGCGATTCTAGCCGAAAACCCAGCCAATTCTTGGAGTTGCGTCTGGCGGAAGGGGAGGGATTCGAACCCCCGAGGGCCGCGAGGCCCTTCCGGTTTTCAAGACCGGCGCATTCGACCGCTCTGCCACCCTTCCGTAATTCCCCTTATTGATTCGCGCCTATTGCGGCCCCATTCTACCGTTCGCAGCGCATTGAAACTTCACGCTTGTTTGGTAGTCTTAGTGCATACGGACGAACAAGGAGGAAACGAATGCAACCTGAACTGAAGCCGATTCCGACCAACGAGGGTGGCTATGGCCGGGGCGGCGCCACTTACGCGCCGGGCTCCGCGCTGCCCGCCGCCGGCGCGCAGAAGGTCCTGCGCAATACGCAGTTGCTGCTCGCCCTCACCATGGTACCGACCGCCATCGGCGCGTATTTCGGCATGGCGAGCGGCGGCATCATCCAGCAATACCCGATCGCCAGCTTCTTCGTGATGCTGGGCGCGGTCGTCGGCCTGCAGTTCGCCATCGCGGCCAACCGCAACAGCGGCCTGGGCGTGGTGTTCCTGCTGCTGATGACGGGGCTGCTGGGCTGGTTCATCGGCCCGCTGCTCAATTACGCGCTGGCGCTCAAGAACGGCGCGCAGCTCGTCGGCTATGCCGCGGGCGGCACGGCGCTGGTGTTCTTCGGCATGGCGACCATCGCCTCGGTCACGAAGCGCGACTTCTCCTTCATGGGGAAATTCCTCTTCGTCGGCATGATCGCGCTGCTGCTGGCGATGGTGGCGAACATGTTCCTGCAGATCCCGGCGCTCGCGCTGACGATCTCGACGCTGGTGATCGTGGTGTTCTCGCTGTTCCTGCTGCACGACCTGTCGCGCATCGTGACCGGCGGCGAGACCAACTACATCATGGCGGCGACGGGCGTGTACATGAGCCTGTTCAACATCTTCGTCAACCTGCTGCACATCCTGATGGCACTGACCGGCCAGCGCGAATAGCGCGCCGCCGCAGCCGTCACCTGGAAGGGCGCCGCGAGGCGCCCTTTCTTTTTGCGGGGCGCTTGCGGGCGCCCGCGCGGCGGGTGCCCACCCAGGCGTCGGCCTCGATCTCCACCAGCTGCTCCGGTGACACGAGGCGCGCGACCTCGACCATCGTGGCGGCGGGACGCACGTCCCGGAGGTACTGGGCGTGCGCCTTGCCCACTTTCTCCCAGTCGGCGATGTTGACGACGTACATGCGCGTGCGCACCACGTCCTGCATCGACGCCCCCGCCATCCGTAGCGCGGCCTCGATGTTCTTCAGGCACTGCAGCGCCTGCGCGTAGGGATCGCCGATGCCGACCACGCCGCCCTTGCCGTCGCTCGCGGTCGTGCCCGCCACGTGGATGTGGGGTCCGACTTTCACCGCGCGCGAGTAGCCCACCACGGGCTCCCACGGCGTGCCCGAGGAGAAGTTCTGTCTTTTCATCGCTCTGCCTCCCAGTTGCGCTGGCCGCGCTCGAAAAGCGCGATCGACTCGACGTGCGCGGTGTGGGGGAACATGTTCACCACCCCCGCTGCTGCGAGCCGAAAGCCCTTCACGTTGACGAGCACTCCTGCGTCGCGCGCGAGGGTCGCCGCATCGCAGGATACGTAGACGATGCGCCGCGGCCAGTCCTCCGGCAGCGACTTCGCCACCTCGATCGCGCCCTCGCGCGGCGGATCGAGCAGCAGCTTGTCGAAAGGCGCGAGCGGCGCGAGATTCGGCTCGAAGAGGTTTCCCGCCTCGAACTGCGCAGTGAGCCCGTTGGCGAGCGCGTTCGCTCTCGCCCGCTCCACCAGCGGCTTGCTGCCTTCGATGCCGATGACCTGCGCGCCAAGGGTCGCGAGCGGCAGTGAAAAGTTGCCCAGGCCGCAGAAGAGATCGCCTACGCGCTCGCCGGGCTGCGGGTCGAGCAGCCGCACCGCGCGCGATACCAGCACCCGGTTCACCGCGTGGTTGACCTGCGTGAAATCGGTGGGCAGGAAGGCCAGGCGCACGCCGAACTCGGGCAGCGTGTAGTAGAGCGGCGGCGCCGGATCGGGATGGAACGGCGCCACGCTGTCGGGCCCGCGCGGCTGCAGCCAGACCTGCAGCGCGTGCGCATCGGCGAATGCCCGCAGGCGGCGCCGGTCCTC
This sequence comes from Burkholderiales bacterium, assembly GCA_035718125.1. GTDB lineage: Bacteria > Pseudomonadota > Gammaproteobacteria > Burkholderiales > SG8-39 > JAABQT01. Next base: position 2,145 of record DASTHP010000065.1, read on the forward strand.
GTCCTGCAGCGGCAGCAGGTGGCGGAACACCAGCACCACCGCCTCCTCGCCGACCGCGACCTCGACCTGCGGCAGCCGCTCGCGGAACGAGAGCCCGCCGATGAGCGCGCGCAGCGCGGGAATCAGCGCCGAGACACGCGGCGTCAGCACTTCGCAGGACTGCATGTCGACCACGAAGGTGGAGCGCCGCTCGCGAAAACCCACCAGGGCCCCGCCCTTTTTCTCCACGTAGCGCACCGACAGGCGCGCGCGGTGCCGGTAGCCCCATTCCGGGCCGTAGATCGGCGGGAGCATCGAGCCGGGCGCGACCTTGCCGATGCGCTCCAGGCAGTCCTCCAGCCAGCGCTGCTTGGCGGCCACCTGGGTGCGCGCGTCGGCGTGCTGGATGACGCAGCCGCCGCAGTTGTCGTACCAGGGACAGGGCGGCGTGCGCCGGCCGCTCGAGGCCTGAAGAATCTCGACCGCGCGCGCCTGGTCGAACTTGGGCTTCTCGCGCGTGAGGCGCGCTTCCACCGTCTCGCCGCCGAGCGCGCCTTCGACGAAGACGACCTTGCCTTCGGCGTTGCGCGCGATGCCGTGCCCGCCGGCATCGAGCGCGTGGACGTTCAGGCGGACCAACGGGACAGGAACTCGCGCCAGTGCGGCGCCTTGAGCTTCTCGAGCGCGGTGCGCAGCAGCGCGCACTCCTTGGCGTGCTGCTCGGCGCCCAGCGCGCCGCGCAGGCGCTGGAAGCGCAGATACAGCAGGTAGGTGTTGGCGGTATCGGCTTCGCAGTAGTCGCGGATCTCGGCGAGCTTGCCCGCCTGGTAGGCGCTCCAGACATGCGCACCGCCGATGCCGATCTTGCCCGGCAGGCCGGCGAGCTGCGCCACGTCGTCCAGCGGGGCGTTGTTGCGCGGCTGGTACATGGCGAGCACGTCCATCAGGTCCAGGTGCCGCGCGTGATAGCGGCTGACGTAGCTGTTGAAGCGGAAATCGCGGTCGTCCTCGCCCTGGTCCCAGAACTTCGCCGCCGCGAGGCCGTGGATCAGCGCGCGGTAATTGAGCACCGGCAGGTCGAAGCCGCCGCCGTTCCAGGACACCAGCTGCGGCACCAGCTTCTCGATGCCGTCGTAGAAGCGCTGGATGGCGGCCGCCTCCGTGGCCTCCGGCTCGCCGAGGGAGAACACCTTGACGCCGGCCTCCTCGCGCAGCACGCAGGAGATGACCACCACGCGCTGCAGCTGCGGCGGCAGGAAGTCGCTGCCGGTCTGCGTGCGCCGCTTCTGGAACGCGATCTCCGCCACCTCGCCGTCGGGCAAGTCGTCCGGCAGTCCGTAGAGCCGCCGGATCCCCGCGCAGTCGGGAACGGTCTCGATGTCGAAGGCGAGGGTTGGGGTCATCGCGGCAGGCCGTCATTAGACCAGAGTCCGCTCGCGCCGCAGGAAGGCAAGTCGGGGTCAGGCCTTCTTGATCAGGCTCACCACATACAGGAGCACGATGGCGCCTATCGTCGCCATGACGATCGCACCGATCAGCCCTCCTGCCGTGATGCCCAGCAGACCGAACAAGATGCCACCCAATACGGCGCCGACAATCCCCACGACGATGTTGCCGACCAGGCCGAATCCACTTCCTTTCATGATCTTGCCGGCAAGCCAGCCCGCTACCGCGCCAATTGCCAGGAAGATGAGTATCCCGGTGAGGTCCATGGTGTCCCCGATCCTATTTCTTGAAGAGCAGGTACAGGCCAACGAGGAAGCTGGCAGCGCCGCCAATGTAGAAGGCCATGATCTTGTCGGTGGGCGAACCGCTGACCGCCTGGCTTATCTGCGCACCGACACCGCCCGACATCCGATAGCCCCAGTACGCCAGGCCGAGCCCGACCACTACCAGGACGATGCCGATGATCTTCATCGTAGAGCCTGAGCCGTTTGCCACGTTGATCTCCTTTGGTTGGCTACGTTGAGATCCGCTCCCCGCCCCGATTTCCCCTAGTCGGGGAAGACGCCGGTGGAGAGGTAGCGGTCGCCGCGGTCGCAGATGATGGTGACGATCACGGCGTTCCTGAGCTCCTTCGAGATGCGCAGCGCCACCGCGACCGCGCCGCCAGAAGAGATGCCGGCGAAGAGGCCCTCCTCGCGCGCCAGGCGCCGCGTCATTTCCTCGGCGTTCGCCTGGCTGACGTACTCCAGTCGATCGACGCGCGCCTTGTCGTAGATCTTCGGCAAGTAGGCCTCGGGCCATTTGCGGATGCCCGGGATCTGCGAGCCTTCCTCGGGCTGGCAGCCGACGATCTGGATCCTCGGGTTTTTCTCCTTGAAGAAGCGCGAGCAGCCCATGATGGTGCCGGTAGTGCCCATCGAGCTGACGAAATGCGTGATCTTGCCTTCGGTGTCGCGCCAGATCTCCGGGCCGGTGGTCTCGTAGTGCGCGAGCGGATTGTCGGGGTTGGCGAACTGGTCGAGCATGATGCCCTTGCCCTCGCGCACCATCTTCTCCGCGAGGTCGCGCGCGGCCTCCATGCCGCCCTTCTGCGGGGTGAGGAGGATCTCGGCGCCAAAGGCGCGCATCGTCTGCCGGCGCTCGACCGACAGGTGCTCCGGCATGATCAAGATCATGCGGAAGCCGCGGATCGCCGCCGCCATGGCAAGCCCGATGCCGGTGTTGCCCGAGGTAGGCTCGATGAGCACGTCGCCCTTCTTGATCGTGCCGCGCTCCTCGGCGCGCCGGATCATCGACATGGCCGGGCGGTCCTTCACCGAGCCCGCCGGGTTGTTGCCCTCCAGCTTGGCGAGGATCACGTTGCCATTGCGCCGGTTATCCTCGCCGGGCAAGCGCTGCAGGCGCACGAGCGGGGTATTGCCGATGAAGTCTTCGAGCGTGCGCTTCACGTCTGCGCGAGCTCCTTGGCGTACGCCGCGACGCCCTGCTGCACGCTGAGAAACTCCTGCGCGAAGCCCGTCTCGCGCAGCGGCGCCATGTCGGCCTCGGTGTAGCTCTGGTACTTGGGCGCGAGCTGCGGTGGGAACGGGATGTACTCGATCAGCTTCTGCGCCGCCAGCTCGGCGGGCGTGGCGTGCGTGCCGCGCGCCGCGTTGATCACCGCGGCGGCGACCTCGTTGAAGGACTGCGCGCGGCCGGTGCCGCAGTTCCAGATGCCCGAGAGCGCCGGGTGCTCGAGGAAATGCAGGTTCACCGCCACCACGTCGTCGACGTGGATGAAATCGCGCCGCTGCTCGCCGTCGCCGTAGCCCCCCGAGCCGACGAACAGCTTCACGCGCCCCTCGGCGCGGAACTGGTGGAAGGCGTGGAAGGCGACCGAGGCCATGCGCCCCTTGTGCTGCTCGTTCGGCCCATAGACGTTGAAATAACGCAGGCCGACGATCTGCGCCGCGCGCCCGGCGAGGCGCCGGCGCACCAGCTGGTCGAAAAGGAACTTGGAGTAGCCGTAGACGTTGAGCGGCCCCTCGCACTCGCGCGCCACGCGAAAGCCGTTCTTGCCGGCCCCATAGACCGCTGCCGACGAGGCATACAGGAATGGCACCTCCTCCTCGTGGCACCAGTCGAGCAGCGCGCGCGAGTAGGCGTAGTTGTTGTCCATCACGTAGCGGCCGTCGGTCGCCATGGTGTCGGAGCAGGCGCCCTGGTGCAGCACGGCGTCGACCGCGCCATCGAACTCGCCCGCCTCCAGGCGGGCGAGGAACTCGCGCTTGTCGATGTAATCCTCGATCTCGCAGCCGACAAGGTTCCTGAACTTGTCGGCCTTCTCCAGGTTGTCCACGGCGAGGATCTCGGTGATCCCCTGCCGGTTGAGTGCGGCGACGAGCCGCGAGCCGATGAACCCGGCGGCGCCGGTGACGACGTGCATCCTCAGTCCTTTCCGTTCTTTCCGAAAAGCTCCGCGGGCGTGACCACCGCAGTGCCGAACTTGCCCACCTTGATGCCCCCCGCGCGATTGGCGATGCGCACCGCCGACTCCATGCCCTCGCCCGCAGCCAGCATCACGGCCAGGGTGGCGATCACCGTGTCGCCGGCGCCGGTGACGTCGGACACCTCGCGCGCCTGCGCCTTGACGCTGAGCGTGCGGCCGCGGCGAAAGAGCGTCATGCCCTGCTCGCCACGCGTGAGCAGGAGCGCATCGAGTTTGAGCGTTTCGCGCAGGCGCTGCGCGCGCTGCGCCAGTTCCTTCTCGCTCGACCAGCTGCCGACCACCTCGCGCAGCTCCGCGAGGTTGGGCGTCACCAGCGTGGCCCCCTTGTAGCGTGTGTAGTCGTCGCCTTTCGGGTCCACCAGCACGCGCCGGCCGGCCTTGCGCGCCTCGCGGATCATGGTGACGATGTGCGCCAGCCCGCCCTTGCCGTAGTCCGACAGCAGCACCACGTCGCAGTCGCCGAGCGCCTCGCGAAACTCGGCGAGCTTGGAGGCGAGCACCTCCCCGGAAGGGGGCGTTTCCATGTCGATGCGCAGCAGCTGGTGCTTGCGGTGCACCACGCGCAATTTCTGCGTGGTGCGGATGGTGCGGTCGCGGTGCAGGCTGGCCGCCACGCCTTCGCGCTTGAGCAGCCGCGCGATCGCGGCGCCCGCCTCGTCGCGGCCGACCACGGAGAGCAGGCGCGTCTGCGCGCCGAGGGCGGCGCAGTTGCGCGCGACGTTGGCCGCGCCGCCCGGCCGCACCTCCTCGCGCTGCCACAGCACCACCGGCACGGGCGCCTCCGGCGAGATGCGCGTGGCATCGCCATACCAGTAGCGGTCGAGCATCACGTCGCCGACCACCAGCACCCGGGCCTTGCTCAGATTCATTTGCGGCCTATTGGAAAATACTCGAATCCCTGCGCGCGCACCATTGCCGGGTCGTACAGGTTGCGGCCATCGAAAATCAGCGGCTGCGCGAGCGCCGCGCGCATCGCGGCGAAATCCGGGCTCCTGAATTCGCGCCACTCCGTGACGATGGCGAGCGCGTCGCTGCCCTGCAGCGCGTCCATCGCCGAATCGGCGATGCGCACGCCGCCGTACTTCGCGAAGAGCTTGCGTGCTTCGGTGCCCGCCACGGGATCGTAGGCGCTGATCGTCGCCCCCGCCGCCAGCAGGTCCGCGATCAGCGCGCGGCTCGACGCCTCGCGCATGTCGTCCGTATTGGCCTTGAAGGCGAGGCCCCAGAGCGCGATGCGCTTGCCCGCGATGCCCCCGCCGAATCGCGCCTTGATTTTCGACCCGAGGACGTGTTTCTGCGTCTCGTTGACCTGCTCGACTGCCGCGAGGAGCGCCAGCGGCCGGCCGGCCTCGTCGCCGGTGCGCAGCAGGGCCTTGACGTCCTTCGGAAAGCAGGAGCCGCCGTAGCCCGCCCCCGCGTAGAGAAAGTCAAAGCCGATGCGCGGATCCGAGCCGATGCCCTTGCGCACTTCCTCGATGTCCGCGCCAAGCCGCTCGGCGAGATTGGCGAGCTCATTCATGAACGAAATGCGCGTGGCGAGCATGGCGTTGGCTGCGTACTTCGTGAGCTCGGCCGAGCGCACGCTCATCTGCAGGATGCGCTCATGATTGCGCTGGAACGGCGCGTACAGGTTGCGCAGCAGCTCGCCCGCGCGTGCGTCGTCGGCGCCAATGACGATGCGGTCCGGCCTCATGAAGTCCTCGATGGCCGCGCCTTCCTTGAGGAACTCGGGATTGGACACCACGCTGAAGGGATGCTGCGTGCCGCGCCGCGCCAGCTCCTCGGCGACAGCCGCGCGCACCTTGTCCGCCGTGCCCACCGGGACCGTGGACTTGTTGACGATGACGCGGTATCCGTTCATGTGACGCCCGATGGCACGCGCCGCGGCAACCACGTGCTGCAGGTCGGCCGAGCCGTCCTCGTCCGGGGGCGTGCCGACCGCGATCAGCTGAAGCTCGCCGTGCGCGACGCTTTCGGCGACGTCGGTTGTAAACGCGAGCCGTCCCGCCGCGCGGTTGCGCTGCACGATCGCCTCAAGCCCCGGCTCGTAGATCGGGACGCCCCCCGCATTGAGCTTCGCGACTTTCGTCGCGTCCAGGTCGAGACACACGACGTGGTTGCCAGCGTCCGCGAAACAGGCGCCCGCGACAAGCCCGACATATCCGGTGCCGACGATGGTGACGTTCATGGCGCCAAATCGAACTCCTCTGTACGCCGCGGGGGATAAGTCTCCCAGCCCCCGCACCCCGGGCAATGCCAGTAGAACTGCCGCGCCTTGAAACCGCAGCTTTCGCAACGGTAGCGTGCAAGCCGCCGCGTATGGCTGTGCACCAGGTTCTTCACCAGCTCGAGGTCGCGCCGGCGCTCGGGATGCACGTCGGCGACGATCTGCGCCTCGAGGAGGCGATCCAGGCCGAGCAGCGTGGGATTGCGGCGCAGTTCGTCGCGCACCAGCTTGTAGGCGGTCTCGGCGCCCTGCGCCTCGAGCGTGTACTGGAACACGGTGTCGAGCAGATCGAGCGACGGATAGCGCTCGAGGTAACCGGTGAGCAGCGTCAAGCCTTCCTCCAGACGTCCCGTCTCGCGATACGCATCCAGCAGCCGCTGGGCCACCAGCGCGAGGTAGGCCGGGTTCTGCTGCTCGACGCGCTTCCAGTTCTCGATGGCGCGCTCGAGGTTGCCTGCCGCGCGCTCGAGGTCGCCCAGCTGCACGCTGGCGCGCACCGACTTGCGGTTGCTCTCCAGGGCCAATTCGAGCAGCTGCCGCGCCGCGTCGGGCCGGGAGTGCGTCGCCTCGGTGGCGGCCAGCTCGCACTGGAACTGCGCGGTCTCCTTGGAGCGCGACTCGCCCGAGTCCGCTTCCAGGCTGCGGGCCATGTCGATCGCCTTCTGCCACTGCTTCTCCTGCTGGAAGATCTCCAGCAGGTGGCGCCGCGCCTCGGCGGCGTGCGGCCCCTGCGCGAGGCGCCCGAACAGCTCCTCGGCGCGATCCAGGATGCCGGCCTTCAGGTAGTCCTGCGCCAGCTCGTACAACGCCGCGGTCTTCTGCTCCGGGCCGAGATCGGGGCGCTCGACCAGATTCTGGTGCATGCGGATGGCGCGGTCGTACTCGCCGCGGCGCCGGAACAGGCTCCCCAGCGCGAAATGCAGCTCCACCGTCTCGGGATCGACCTTGACGACCTCGATGAACGATTCGATCGCCTTGTCGGGCTGCTCGTTGAGGAGGAAATTCAGCCCCTTGAAGTAGGAGCGCGGCAGCGCGCGCGACTGGTACACCAGGTGCCGGATGTCGATGCGCGCCGCGAGCCAGCCCATGGCAAAGAACAGCGGCAGCGCCACCAGCCACCAGTACTCGAACTCCATCAGCGCTCCAGCGCCGGCGGCGGCGCTTCGGACTGGGGCTGGGTCTGGGGCTGGGACTGCGCCTGCGCGCGCGCGTCGCGGCGCAGGCGCCCGATCTCGCGGCGCTGCCGCAGCGTGGTGCCGAGCACGGCGGCAATGCCGAACAGCGCGCCGGCGGCGAAAAACGCCAGCAGCACGATCACCAGGGGCGCCTGCCAGGCCTGGCCGAACCAGAAGCGCAGCGTCACCGGCTCCGTGTTCCAGACCGCGAACACCAGCAGCAGGAGGAAGAGCGTGAGCCGGATCGTCCAGGTGACGATGCGCATCAGGGGGCTTTCTGCTTGCTCGCGCGCCGAGCGGGGCCCGCGCCCCGGGGTTTACCGCGCTGCCTGCGCCTGCTTGGCGGCCGCCTCGGCTTCGCCGTCAACGCGCTCGCGCAGCTCCTTGCCGGCCTTGAAGTGCGGGACGTACTTCTCCGGGACGTGCACCTTCTCGCCCGACTTGGGGTTGCGGCCCACTCGCGGCGGCCGGTAGTTCAGGCCGAAGCTGCCGAAGCCGCGGATCTCGATGCGGTGGCCGGAGAGCAGGCTCTGCGTCATCGCATCGAGGATCATCTTCACCGCGTACTCGGCGTCCTTCGCCACCAGCTGCGGGTAGCGCTGGGCCAGGCGCGCGATCAGTTCGGACTTGGTCATGACGACCGCTCCCCCTCGCGTTCTCGGTCCGGTCCGGCTACTGCTGCGGGTTGTTGCTCTTGTCGAGCTTCGCCCGCAGCAGCGCGCCCAGGTTGGTCGAGCCCGCGGCGCTCGCCGCATTCTCCGTGCGCAGCTGCTTCATGGCGTCGGTTTCCTCGGCGAGGTCCTTCGCCTTCACCGACAGGTTGATCGAGCGGTTCTTGCGGTCGACGTTGATGATCATCGCGCTGACCGTGTCGCCTTCCTTGAGCGCGGTGCGCAGGTCGTCGATGCGGTCGCGCGAGAACTCGGAGGCGCGCAGGTAGCC
>DASTHP010000066.1:0-3826 GCA_035718125.1 Burkholderiales bacterium
ACGGGGCTGCCGGTGATCGTCGCGGAAGACCCGCTCACCTGCGTGGTGCGCGGCTCGGGCAAGGCGCTCGAGAAGATGGAGCACTTCGGCCCGATCTTCACCAACGACTGAGCGCGGGGTGAAGGGCCCCGCGACCCTTCGCTGACGAGCTTGCCCAGTGGAGCATAGCCCCCCGCCCTTTTTCGTCCGCGGCCCGGCCCCCCTCGTCCGGCTCGCTTTTTTCGCCTCGCTGTCACTCACGCTCCTGGTGCTGGATGCGCGCTTTCGCTACGCCGAAGGCCTGCGCAGCGTGCTCGCGCTCGCCGCCTACCCCCTGCAGCAGGCGGCGCGCCTGCCGGTCACGCTGGTGGAAGGCGTCGCCGGCTACTTCGCGACGCAGTCGCAGCTGCGCGCCGAGAACGAGCAGCTGCGCGCGCGCCTGCTCGAGGCGGCGCAGGGCGCCCAGCGCTTCGAGGCTGCCGCCGCGGAAGCGTCGCACTTGCGCCGGCTGATGGGAGCGGCCGAGCGCGTCGAGAGAAAGTCGTTGCCCGCCGAGATCCTCTATGCCGGCCGCGACCCGTATGCGCGCAAGGTGATCATCGACCGCGGCGCGCAGCACGGCGCGCGCCCGGGGAGCCCGGTGGTGGATGAGATCGGCGTGATCGGCCAGCTCACGCGAGCGCATGCCTTCGTCTCGGAGGTCACGCTGCTCACCGACAAGGACCTCGCCGTGCCGGTGCAGGTGGTGCGCAATGGCCTGCGCGCCATCGCCTTCGGCGGCGGCGCCTCGGGGCTCGTCGAGCTGCGCTACATGGCCGCCAACGCCGACGTCGAGAACGGCGACCAGCTGGTCACCTCGGGCATCGACGGCACCTACCCGCCCGGGCTGCCGGTGGCGAGCGTGGTGCGCGTCGAGCGCGACGCCTCCTACACGTTTGCGCGCGTGCTCGCGCAGCCGAGTGCCGGCGTCGAGCGCGGCCGGCACGCACTGGTGCTCTCCAGCGAGGCGCGGCTGCCGCCCTACCCCGAGGACGCCGCCGGCGAGCGCGAGCGCAAGGGCGCGAAGAAGGCGCGCGCGAAGAAGAAGGACGCCGATGGGTCCTGACGGTCCGCAGACGATCCTGCTGCCGGCGAGGATGGGCACCATCGTCGCCTCGTTCGCCGGCGCGCTGCTGCTCAACTTCCTGCCCTGGCCGGACCTGGCGCTGGCGCCCGATTTCGTCGCGCTGGTGCTCACTTTCTGGTGCGTGCGCCAGCCGCGCCTGGTGGGCCTCGCGACCGGCTGGGCGCTCGGTTTGCTGGTCGACGCCGGTAACGGCGTGCTGCTCGGCCAGCACGCGCTCGCCTACTCGGTGCTCGCGTTCTGCGCCATCGCGCTGTCGCGGCGCATCCTGTGGTTCGACACCTGGGGCCAGCTGCTGCACGTGCTGCTGCTGCTGGAAGGCGCGCAGCTCGTGGCGCTCGGCGTGCGCCTGGCCGCCGGCGCGGAGTTTCCGGGAGTGGCGCTGTTCGCCGGGCCGCTCGCGGCCGCCGTGCTCTGGCCGGCGGTGAGCTGGCTGCTGCTCATGCCGCAGCGCCGGGCGCTCGATATCGACCAGACGCGCGCGCTATGAGCTTCGCCGAGCTGCGCAACACCGAAGGCGAGCTGCGCGCGTTCCAGCTGCGGCTGGGCATCGTCGGCTTCGTCGTGCTCGCCGCATTCGGCCTGCTGCTCGCGCGCTTTGTCTGGCTGCAGGTGCTGCAGCACGACACCTACCGCGCCAAGGCCGACGAGAACCGCATCTCGATCGTGCCGCTCGCCCCGAGCCGCGGGCTGGTGCTGGACCGCAACGGCGTGATCCTGGCGCGCAACACGCTCGCCTACACGCTGGAGATCTTCCCCGCGCAGGTGCGCGATCTCGAGTCCACCATCAACGAGCTCGCCGAGTACGTCGACATCCAGCCGCGCGACCGCGCGCGCTTCAGGAAGCTCCTGCAGGAGACCAAGAATGCCGAGAGCCTGCCGATCCGCACGCGGCTCTCCGACGAGGAGGTGGGGCGCCTCGCCGCCAACCGCTGGCGCTTCACCGGCGTGGACATCCGCGCGCGCCTGTTCCGCCAGTACCCGCACGGCGACGTCGCCTCGCACCTGCTCGGCTACATCGGCCGCGTCACCACGCGCGACCAGGAGCGGCTGGAGGAGCTGGGCGAAGGCGCCAACTACCGCGGCACGGACTACATCGGCAAGGCCGGCATCGAGGCAAGCTACCAGCAGGACCTGCACGGCATCACCGGGGTCGAGCGCGTCGAGATCGACGCCGCCGGACGCGGCATCCGCACGCTGTCGCGCATGGCCTCGCAGCCGGGCAGCAACGTCACGCTGACGCTGGACATCGGCCTGCAGGAAATCGCCGAACGCGCCTTCGGCGAGCGCCGCGGCGCGTTGGTGGCGATCGAGCCCGGCACCGGCGGGGTGCTCGCCTTCGTCTCCAGGCCCGGCTACGACCCGACCCTGTTCGTGGACGGCATCGACCCGGCGAGCTGGGAGGCGCTCAACAACTCGCCCGACCTGCCGCTCAACAACCGCGCCATTGCCGGCGTCTACCCGCCCGGCTCGACCTTCATGCCGTTCATGGCGCTCGCGGCGCTCGCCGAAAGCGCGTTCGGCGATTTCCTGCAGGCCGATGTCCAGCGTCAGCGTGACGTTGCTGCCCGGCTGCGAGGCCATGCGCGACAGCGTGCGGATGCCGCGCCCGGCGGCGTCGATCTCCACGCGCTCGACGCCGGTGATGCCGTGCAGGTCCTGCTGGTAGCTTGCCTCGATGCCGGCCTTGCCGATGTAATCCGTGCCACGGTAGTTGGCGCCTTCGCCCACCTCCTCCAGCCGTTCCTGGTCGCGCGTGGTCACGCGCCCGATGTAGCCCAGCAGGTGCGAGGCGATGTCGCTGTGCGGGTACTGGCGGAACAGGCGCGCGCGGATGTCCACGCCGGTAAAGCGCCAGCGGTTGGCGGCGAGGCGCCCCACCTCCTCGTCGGAGAGCCGCGTGCGGATCGGCAGGCTCTCGGCATTCTTGGTCTCCTGCAGCAGCTTCCGGAAGCGCGCGCGGTCGCGCGGCTGGATGTCGACGTACTCGGCGAGCTCGTTGATGGTGGACTCGAGATCGCGCACCTGCGCCGGGAAGATCTCCAGCGTGTAGGCGAGGGTGTTGCGCGCCAGGATCACGCCGTTGCGGTCCAGCACCAGCCCGCGGCTGGGCGCGAGCGGCACGATCGAGATGCGGTTCTCGTCGGCCTTGGCGCGGTAGGCGTCGTGCTGCAGCACCTGCAGCCAGACGAAGCGCGCGAGCAGCAGGCCGAAGGCGGCGAGCACGACGAAGCCGACGATGCCCAGCCGCAGCTGGAAGGCGCGCAGCTCGCCCTCCGTGTTGCGCAGTTCGGCGAAGCTCATAGCGCGCGCGTCTGGTCGATATCGAGCGGCCGGCGCTGCGGCATCAGCAGCAGCCAGCTCACCGCCGGCCACAGCGCGGCGGCCGCGAGCGGCCCCACGAACAGCGCGAAGCCCGGAAACTCCGCGCCGGCGGCAAGCCGCACGCCCAGCGCCACGAGCTGCGTGCCCTCCAGCAGCAGCAGCACGTGCAGCAGCTGGCCCCAGGTATCGAACCACAGGATGCGGCGCGACAGCGCGATGGCGCAGAACGCGAGCGCCGAGTAAGCGAGCGCGTGCTGGCCGAGCAGCACGCCGTTGCCGGCGTCGACCAGCAGGCCGAGCGCCCAGCCGGTGGCCAGCCCCACCAGGCGCGGCTGGCGCACGCACCAGAAGGCGAGCGCCAGCGCGACGAAATCGGGCGCCAGCGCCAGGTCCGGCCAG
>DASTHP010000067.1:0-9683 GCA_035718125.1 Burkholderiales bacterium
GGATGCCGCGCGATTCGAGGATCGCGGCGAGGGAGGCGGCGGCGATGCCTTTCCCCAGAGAGGAAACTACACCACCGGTTACAAATACATACTTAGTCATCGACCCACGGCGTGTAGGGATGGAGGAGTCTACCGGAACTCCCCCGCCCCCACAAATCCGCCGCGCCGTCGCGGCGACGCCTCACGGGCTGCCGAGCTCCCGGCGCTCCCTGAAATGCGCCAGCGCCTCGGGATTGGCGAGCGCCTCGACGTTCTTTACCTGTCGCCCGTGGACGACGTCGCGCACCGCGAGCTCGACAATCTTGCCGCTCTTGGTGCGCGGGATGTCGGTGACCTGCAGGATCTTCGCCGGCACGTGGCGCGGCGTGGTGTTGTCGCGGATGCGCTTCTTGATGCGGTTGGCCAGGGCGTCGTCGAGCTGCACGCCGTCCTTGAGCTTCACGAACAGCACCACGCGCACGTCCTCGGGCTTCTGCGGCGGCCAGTCCTGGCCGATGACGATCGACTCGAGCACCTCCTCCACCTGCTCGACCTGCCGGTAGATCTCGGCCGTGCCGATGCGCACGCCGCCCGGATTGAGCACCGCGTCCGAGCGCCCGTAGATGACGATGCCGCCGTGCGCCGTAACTTCGCACCAGTCGCCGTGGCGCCAGACGTTGGGGTACTTCTCGAAGTACGCGGCGTGGTACTTGGCGCCGTCGGGGTCGTTCCAGAAGCCCACCGGCATCGAGGGAAACGGGCGCGTGCAGACCAGCTCGCCCTTCTGCCCCTCGAGCGCGCGGCCCTGCTCGTCGAACACCTCGATCGCCATGCCCAGGCCCTTGCACTGGATCTCGCCGCGCCACACCGGCGCCATCGGGTTGCCCAGCACGAAGCAGCTGACGATGTCGGTGCCGCCCGAGATCGACGACAGGCACAGGTCGTCCTTGATGTTGCGGTACACGTAGTCGAAGCCCTCGGCAACGAGGGGCGATCCGGTGGAGAGGATGGCGCGCAGCCGCTCCAGCCGGTGCGTCTCCTTGGGCTTCAGGTCGATCTTGGCGATGGCGTCGATGAACTTCGCGGAGGTACCGAAGTGCGTCATGCCCTCCGCTTCCGCCATGTCGAACAGGATCCGGCCGCGCCCGACAAAGGGCGAGCCGTCGTACAGCAGCAGCGCCGCGCCGCTCGCCAGGCCCGACACCAGCCAGTTCCACATCATCCAGCCCAGCGTGGTGAAGTAGAACAGGCGATCCCCGGCCCGCACGTCGCTGTGCAGCCGGTGCTCCTTGAGGTGCTGCAGCAGCGTGCCGCCCGTGCCATGCACGATGCACTTGGGCACGCCGGTGGTCCCGGAGGAGTACAGGATGTAGAGCGGGTCGTTGAACGCCACCTGCTCGAAGTGGATGTCGCGCGCCGTGTAGGGCGCGACGAACTCCTCCAGCCCGACGCCCGCCGTGGGTCGCGCGTGCAGGTAGGGCAACACGACGCAGCGCTCGACCGAGGGCAGTTGCGCAAGGATCTCGCGCACCTTCTCCTGCGTGTCGAACTCCTTGCCGCCGTACAGATAGCCGTCCGCGCAGAACAACACCTTCGGCTCGATCTGCCCAAAGCGATCGAGCACCCCCTGCACGCCGAAATCGGGAGAGCAGGAAGACCAGACCGCGCCGAGGCTCGCGGTGGCGAGCATCGCGGCCACCGACTCGGGCAGGTTGGGGAGATACCCCGCGACGCGATCGCCCTTCTTCACGCCCAGCGCGGCGAGCGCCTGCGCGAGGCGCGACACCAGATCGTGCAGCTGCCGGCGCGAAAGCTGGCGCTTGACGCGGTCCTCGCCCCAGAACGAGATGGCGAGCGAAGCGTCGCGCTCGCGCAGCAGGTTCTGCGCGAAATTGAGCTTGCCTTCCGGGAACCACGTGGCGCCCGGCATGCGATCGGCATTGATCAGGCGCCGCAGTCCCGGCACGCCGCGCACCTCGCCGAAACGCCACATGAGTTCCCAAAAATCTTCGGCGTGCTCCACGGACCAGCGATGCAGCTCGGCGTAGTCACGCTTGCCCGCCAGGCGCATGAAGCGCGCCATGCCCGTGCGCGCGGCGGCCTCGGCGCTCGGCCTCCAGAGGGGCTGGTCGCTCACGTCTCGGCCTCGGCGCGCTCCAGTCGCGCGCGGATCGCCTCCGGGATGCGCCGCGACTTCTGCGTCTTCATGTCGATGAACACCACGACCGCGGCCCCATCGGCATAGGGCACCGGGTCGGCATCGACGCGCAACTCATAGAAGGTGGGCACGCTCGCGCCGCCCGTCGGGCCGACGAAGAGCTTCACTTCGACCATGCCCGGATAGGTGATCGCGCGCCGGTAGTTGCAGGTCGCGTTGGCGATGACGATGCCGGTGGATTGCCAGGCGTCGTCCTCGGGCACCAGCCGGTCGAACCAGCTGATGCGTGCCTGCTCCATATAGCGGAAGTAGACGGTGTTGTTGACATGGCCCATGGCGTCCATGTCGCCCCAGCGGATCGGGATGCGCTCCACGTGCGCCAGGCGGCGGGTTTCATTCATGTCCCGATAATATAATGTCCGCATGAGCCGCGAATCGATGCAGTACGACGTGGTGGTGGTCGGCGGCGGCCCCGCCGGTTTGGCCGCCGCGATCCGACTCAAGCAGCGCTCGCCCGAGACTTCCGTCTGCCTCATCGAAAAGGGCTCCGAGATCGGCGCGCACATCCTCTCGGGCGCCGTGATGGACCCGCGAGCGATCACGGAGCTGTTCCCGGACTGGAAGGCCAAAGGCGCGCCGCTCGGCGTGCCGGTGAGCGAGGACCGTTTCCTCTTTCTCACCGAAAAGGGCGCGACCAGGACGCCCAACTGGATGCTGCCGGGTTGCTTCAAGAACCACGGCAACTACGTGATCAGCCTCGGCAACGTCTGCCGCTGGCTCGGCCAGCAGGCCGAAGCGCTCGGCGTGGAGATCTTCGCCGGCTTCGCGGGCGCCGAAGTGCTCTACGACGACCAAGGCGCGGTGCGCGGCGTGGCGACCGGGGACATGGGCGTCAACCGCAAGGGCGAGCGGACCGACGCCTTCCAGCCCGGCGTCGAACTGCTCGCGAAGTACACGTTCTTCGCGGAGGGCTGCCGCGGGCACCTGGGCAAGCAGCTCGAAGCGAAGTTCAAGCTGCGCGAGGGCATCGATCCGCAGGTCTACGGCCTGGGGCTGAAGGAACTCTGGGAGATCAAGCCCGAGCGGCACCAGCCGGGCCTGGTGGTGCACACCGCAGGCTGGCCGCTGGATTCCGGCACGTACGGCGGCTCGTTCCTGTATCACTTCGAGAACAACCTCGTGGCGGTCGGCTTCGTGGTGGGGCTTGCCTACACCAATCCCTACCTCTCGCCTTACGAGGAGTTCCAGCGCTACAAGACGCATCCGGCGATCCGCGGCTTTTTCGAAGGGGGCAAGCGCATCTCCTACGGCGCGCGCGCCATCGCGGCGGGCGGATTGCAATCGCTGCCCAAGCTCGTGTTCCCCGGCGGCTGCCTGATCGGCGACGACGCGGGCTTCCTGAACGCGTCGCGCATCAAGGGCAGCCACAGTGCGATCAAGTCCGGCATGATGGCCGCCGAAGCCGCGCATGCGGCGCTGGCCGCCGGGCGCTCGGCGGATGAACTGCAGGCGTATCCCGAGGCGTTCCAGCAATCCTGGCTCTTCGACGAGCTCTACCGCGCGCGCAATTTCAAGCCATGGATGGCCAAGGGCCTGGTCACCGGCACCCTGATGGTGGGCCTCGACCAGGTGGTGTTCGGCGGCAAGGCGCCGTGGACGCTGCGTCACGCGCACGCCGACCACGAGACGCTGAGGAAGAAGAGCGAGTCGGCGCCGATCGCCTATCCCAAGCCCGACGGCAAGCTCACGTTCGACCGGCTCACCTCGGTGTCGTTTTCCAACACCAACCATGGCGAAGACCAGCCCGTCCACCTCACGCTGAAGGATGCAGGGGTGCCGGTGCGCGTGAACCTTGCCCTGTACGACGCGCCCGAGCAGCGCTACTGTCCGGCCGGCGTTTACGAGATCGTGCGCGACGGCGAGACGCCGCGCCTGCAGATCAACGCGCAGAACTGCGTGCACTGCAAGACCTGCGACATCAAGGACCCTACGCAGAACATCGTGTGGGTCGTGCCCGAGGGCGGCGGCGGACCGAACTACCCCAACATGTAGGCGCGACGAGAAACCCATGGCCACCGACGCACAGCGCTACCGCAGCTTCGCCCAGTTCTACCCCTTCTACCTCTCCGAGCACGCCAGCCGCACGTGCCGGCGGCTGCATTTCGTCGGCACGTCGCTGGGCCTCGTCTTCCTGCTGCACGCGTTCTCGACGCTCAATTTCTGGTGGCTGCTGGCCGGGCTCGTCTGCGGCTACGCCTTCGCCTGGACCGGGCATTTCTTCTTCGAGCACAACCGCCCGGCCACCTTCACCTACCCGCTCTGGTCCTTCATGGGCGACTGGGTGATGTGGAAAGACATCCTCACCGGCAAGATCAAGTTCTAGATGGCGTCTCCCGCCGGGTTCTGGAGCTCCGAGCTCCCCTACGTCGTCGTCATCGCGCTGGTCCTCACGGGCCTTCTGCTGCGCGCGCGCCCGGCGGAACGCTCGACGTTTCTCAACACCCTGTGGCTGTTCCTGTTCGGCATCCTCGGCATCGCGGCGGGGATGGGCGCGCACGCGCTCGGCATGGAGTCGGGCGCCCGCTTCCTCGCCCTGGCCTTCCGCATCGTCTGGGTCATCGCGCTGATCCGCATCGCGGGTTTCGCGCTGTTCCGCCTCGTGCTGCCCAAGCTGGGCAAGACCCTGCCGCGCATCATCGAGGACCTGGCGATCATCGCGGTCTACACCGCCTACGGCCTGTCGCAGTTGCGCCTGTTCGGCGTGGATCTCACCGGCATCCTCGCCACCTCGGCGATCATCACGGCGGTCCTCGCCTTCAGCATGCAGGACACGCTGGGCAACGTGCTCGGCGGCCTGGCGATCCAGCTCGACAACTCGGTGCGCGTGGGCGACTGGATCCGCGTCGACGACCTCGCGGGCCGCGTCACCGACATCCGCTGGCGCTCGACCACCATCGAGACGCGCAACTGGGAGACGGTGGTGATCCCCAACAGCGCGCTGATGAAGGCGAAGTTCGTGATCCTGGGGCGGCGCGAGGGCGCGCCCCTGCAGTGGCGGCGCGCCTTCACGTTCATGGTCGATCCCGCCGTGCCGCCGGCGCGCGTGATCGCCATGGTCGAGGAGGAGATGCGCGAGATCATGATCGCCAACGTGGCGCGCGCGCCCGCGCCGAGCTGCATCCTGTACCGCTTCGAGCACGGCAACCTGGTCTACCAGCTGCGCTACTTCCTCACCGACTTGCTGGAGGACGATCTGACGGAATCCGCGGTGCGCGTGCACCTGTTCGCCTCGCTGCAACGGGCCGGCATCCGCATCGCCGAGGAGCAGCGCACCACGCATGCCGTGGCCAAGGACGAGGCGCACGCGGAGACCGTGCGCCAGCGCGAGATCTCGCGGCGCCTGCTGATGCTGCGCCAGGTGGACCTGCTCGCGCCGCTGTCGGACGACGAGCGCAACTTCGTCGCCGAGCGGCTGCAGTACGCGCCCTTTGCGCGCGGGGACATCATCACCAAGCAGGGGTCGATCGCGCACTGGCTCTACATCATCGCCTTCGGCGAAGCCGAGGTGCGCTTCGAGCAGCCCGGGCGCACGCCGCGCACGCTCGGCACCGTGCGCGCCGGCCAGTTCTTCGGCGAGATGGGGCTGCTCGCCGGCGATGCGCGCAATGCCACCGTCGTCGCGAAGACCGATGTCGAGTGCTACCGGCTGGATCGCGCCTCGTTCCAGGCGCTGCTGCTCGCGCGCCCCGAGATCGCCAACGAGGTGAGCCGCGTCATTGCGGAACGCAAACCCGGCCTGGAGACCGCGCGCGCCGAGGCCGCCAGTGCCCTGGCGGAAACGCCGGCGCCTTCGCAGCCGGCGCTGCTGGAGCGGATCCAACGCTTTTTCGGGTTGAAATAGGGGCGAAGAAAATTGGGGTCAGGGCCGAATTTCCGCTCGCAAGGAAAATTCGGCCCTGACCCCAATTTTCGGCAGAACCGGGGTCAGACCCCAAGCAGGAAAAATCGGGGTCTGACCCCTCAGGCGGCGAGCATCGAGTCGTCGGGGATGGCCATCACCGCGGTGGCGCCCTTGACGACGGTGTCGCGCAGCGCGGGGGCCTGCACGAGCACCTGGTCGGCGTAGAAGCGCGCCGTGGCGAGCTTGGCCACGTAGAAGGCCTTGTCCCCGGAGCCGAGCTTCTTTTCCGCGGCGAGCGCCGCGCGCGCCATCTGCCAGCCACCCGCCACGATGCCCATGAGCTTGAGGAACGGCACCGCGCCCGCAAAGGTCGCGAGCACGTCCTTGCCGGCGTTAGCGACCACGTAGTCCACGCTCTCCGCGACAGCCGCCGCGCCCGCTGAAAGCGCTGCGCGGATGGCTTTGACATCCGCGTTCGTGGATTTCGCCAGCTCGGCGTCGAATGCCTTCAGATGACCCAGCCAGGCCTTGGCCGTGGCGCCGCCCTCGCGCGCGATCTTGCGCCCCACGAGGTCGTTCGCCTGGATGCCGGTGGTGCCCTCGTAGATGGTGGTGATTCTCGCGTCGCGCAGGTGCTGCGCCGCGCCCGTCTCCTCGATGAAGCCCATGCCGCCGTGCACCTGCACGCCCAGCGAGGCCACCTCGATGCCGGTCTCGGTGCTCCAGCCTTTCACCACCGGGATCATCAGGTCGACGAAGGCCTGGTTCTGCGCTCGCGCCTTGGCATCCGGGTGCCGCGCCGCGGCATCCAGCGCCGCCGCCACCACGTAGGCCAGCGCGCGCATTGCCTCGGTCTGCGACTTCATGAGCATCAGCATGCGGCGCACGTCCGGGTGCCGGATGATCGGCACGGTGCCGCCGCCCGCCAGGTCGCGACCCTGCACGCGCTCGCGCGCATACGCCAGCGCGCGCTGGTAGGCGCGCTCGGCGATCGCCACGCCTTCGAGTCCCACGGCGAAGCGCGCCGCGTTCATCATGATGAACATGTACTCCAGGCCGCGGTTCTCCTCGCCCACGAGGTAGCCCACGGCCTTGTCGAACACCATCACCGCCGTGGGGCTGCCGTGGATGCCGAGCTTGTGCTCGATCGAGGCGCAGTGGGCGCCATTGCGCGCACCGAGCGAGCCGTCGGCATTCACCAGGAACTTGGGCACGATGAACAGCGATATGCCCTTCACGCCCTCGGGCGCGTCCGGCGTGCGCGCGAGCACCAGGTGCACGATGTTGTCGGTGTAGTCGTGCTCGCCGAAAGTGATGAAGATCTTCTGCCCGGAGATGCGGTAGTGGTCGCCCTCGCGCACCGCGCGCGTCTTGAGCAGCGCCAGGTCGGAGCCCGCCTGCGGCTCGGTGAGATTCATGGTGCCCGTCCACTCGCCGCTCGCCATCTTCGGCAGGAAGGTCTTCTGCAGCGCCGGCGCGCCGCGCAGCTCCAGCGCATGCAGTGCGCCCTGGGTGAGCATCGGGCACAGCGAGAAGCTCATATTGGCGCTGCACCACATTTCCTCGACCGGCGTGGCCACCAGCTTCGGCAGGCCCTGCCCGCCCCATTCGGCGTCGATCGGCAGCGCGCCCCAGCCGCCCTCCACGTATTGCCGGTAGGCGTCCTTGAAGCCCTTGGGCGTCGTCACCGCGCCGTCCTTCCAGCGCGCGCCTTCCTGGTCTCCCGTGCGGTTGAGCGGATCGAGCACGCCGCTCGCGAACTTGGCGGCCTCCGCGAGAATGGCATCCACGGTATCGGGCGTCGCTTCGCCGCAGCCGGGGAGCCGCGCGACCTCCGCGAGCCCGGCAAGCTCGTGCAGCACGAAGCGCATGTCCTTCAAGGGGGCTACGTAGGCGCTCATCGCTCAACCTCCACCGTACTGTGGGCCGACCGCCCACGACCTGCGAGGCACGCGGCCCACGACCAGGCGGGCCGCGGCCAACTCTACTTCTTCAACTCCTCGATCACCTGCGGCACGACCTGGAACAGGTCTCCCACGATGCCGTAGTCCGCCACCTGGAAGATCGGCGCTTCCTCGTCCTTGTTGATGGCGACGATGACGCGGCTGTCCTTCATCCCCGCGAGGTGCTGGATGGCGCCCGAGATGCCGACGGCAATGTAGAGCTCCGGGGCGACGATCTTGCCCGTCTGCCCCACCTGCCAGTCGTTGGGCACGAAGCCCGCGTCCACGGCGGCGCGCGAGGCGCCCATCGCTGCGTTCAGCTTGTCGGCGAGCGGCTCGAGCAGCTTGAAGTTCTCGCCCGAGCCCATGCCGCGGCCGCCCGAGACCACGATGCGCGCGGACGTGAGCTCCGGGCGCTCGGATTTCTGCACGTCGCGACCCACGAACGCCGAAAGACCGGTATCCGCAGGCGCGGCCACGACTTCCACGGTTGCATTGCCGCCTGTCGCCGCCACCGCGTCGAAGCCGGTCGTGCGCACGGTGATCACCTTGATCGCGTCCGCCGACTTCACGGTCGCGAGCGCGTTGCCGGCATAGATCGGGCGCACGAAGGTGTCCGCGGACTCGATGGCCACGATCTCCGAGATCTGCTGCACGTCGAGCAGGGCCGCGGCGCGCGGCATCACGTCCTTGCCCGTGGAGGTCGCTGGCGCCAGCACGTGTGAATAGCCCTTCGCGAGGCCGACGACGAGCGCCGCGACGTTCTCGGCGAGGAACTCGCCCAGGTGCGCGGCATCCGCATGCAGCACCTTGGCGACGCCCGCGATCTGCGCGGCGGCCTTCGCCGCGCCGCCTGCGTTGTGGCCGGCGACGAGGACGTGCACGTCGCCGCCGAGCTTCTTGGCCGCGGCGACGGTGTTGAGCGTGGCCTTCCTGACCGATTGGTGATCGTGCTCCGCTAGTACGAGAATCGCCATTGCTTGGGATGCCCTCTCCGACCCTAGATAACCTTGGCTTCGTTGCGCAGCTTGTCGACCAGCGCCTTCGCGTCGGCCACCTTGACGCCCGCCTTGCGCTTGGGCGGCTCGACCACCTTGAGCGTGGCGAGGCGCGGCTTGACGTCCACGCCGAGCGCCTCGGGCTTGAGCGTCTCGAGCGTCTTCTTCTTCGCCTTCATGATGTTGGGCAGCGTCACGTAGCGCGGCTCGTTCAGGCGCAGGTCGGTGGTGATGATCGCCGGCAGCCCGATGCTGATGGTCTCGAGGCCCCCGTCCACTTCGCGCGTCACCTGCGCCTTGCCGCCCTCGACCTTCACCTTGGAGGCGAAGGTCGCCTGCGGCCGGCCAAGCAGCGCGGCGAGCATCTGGCCCGTCTGGTTCGAATCGTCGTCGATCGCCTGCTTGCCGAGGATGACGAGCTGCGGGTTCTCCTTGGCGCACACGGCCTTGAGCAGCTTCGCCACGGCGAGCGGCTGCAGGTCGGCATCCGTCTCGATCAGGATCGCGCGGTCCGCGCCGATGGCGAGCGCCGTGCGCAGCGTCTCCTGGCAAGCCTGCACGCCCGCGGACACGGCGACGATCTCGGTCACGACGCCGGCTTCCTTCAGCCGCACCGCCTCCTCGACCGCGATCTCGTCGAACGGGTTCATGGACATCTTGACGTTGGCGGTCTCGACGCCGGTGCCGTCGGCCTTGACGCGCAC
>DASTHP010000068.1:0-16425 GCA_035718125.1 Burkholderiales bacterium
CTCACGCCCGCGATGCTCGAGGCGGGCAACCGCGCCGTCACCGAATTCATCGACTACCTGAAGGTGCTCGTCGCCGAGCGGCGGCGACAGCCCGGCGATTACGAGTCGGACGTGCTCACGCGCCTCATCCAGGGCGAGAAGAACGGCGAGAAGCTCACGGAGAAAGAGCTCTATCACCAGTGCATCTTTCTCCTCAACGCGGGGCACGAGACCACCACCAACCTGATCGGCAATGGCCTTTGGGCGCTGCTCGGGAATCCCGCCGAGATGGCGCGCCTGCGCGCCGATCCCGCGCTGGTGCCCAGCGCCGTTGAAGAGATGCTGCGCTATGACGGCCCGATCCAGCTCAACAACCGTCGCCTCAACGCGCCGATGACGCTCTCCGGCAAGGCGCTGCCGGAGGGCACGCTCATCACCATCGGCATCGGCGCGGCCAACCGCGATCCCGGGCAGTTCGCCGACCCCGAGCGCTTCGACGTCGCGCGCAAGCCCAACCGCCACGTCGCCTTCGGCCAGGGCGACCACGTCTGCGTGGGCATGAACGTCGCGCGCATGGAGGGCCGCATCGCGCTCGGCAGGCTGCTCGAGCGCTTCGCGCGGATCGAGCTCGCGGGCGAGCCCGAGCGCGACCGGCGCATCCGCTTCAGGGGTTTCCGCAAGCTCCCCATACGCGTCGGCTGAGCGCGCGGCCTCGGCGGCCGCACGCAGGCCGCAGGACGCCTCGCAGTTCCGTTTGCAGACCCTGACACTTGTACGGCCGGCGCGCGCGTGCGCGCACGCAGCGCCAGCGAAAGCGCAGGGGAATCTTGAGGATTCGTCATTCCCGGGACAGAAGAGGAAATGGGTCACCCCGCGCGCCACTAGGCGGACTTTCCCGCAGATAGCATCGGGCCGTGCCTACAAGGAGGCCACATGCTCTACCTGCTCCAGCAGTACATTAGCCAGGCCCTGAGCGCGATCACTGACATGATCGCCAGGATCAGCGACGCCGTTTCCGGCGGCGACAGCGATGCGACGGCGCAGGACGCCGGCACGCCGCCAGCGGGAGCGCTGATCGGCTCTGTGGCCGACGGCAACGGGCTGCTGATCAACGTTTATGCCGAGGAAGTGAACGGCGCGGTGAACATGACCGTGAAGGTCATGGAGGGCGTCGCCGACCTTCGCGGCTTCTACATGGACGTCGGCGACAGCGTCGAAGGCGTCAGCGTCGAAGGCGTCGACGAGCGCGATCTTGCCATTGCCGATGAAGGCGTCACCACTGTCGGCAGCCGGGACAACAACATGAACGGCACCGGCGAGACGTTCGACATCGGCATGGAGATCGGCACCGCCGGATACATGAGGGACGACAACGGCGAGGCGCAATTCACGCTGCAAGGCGTGTCGCTGCAGGACCTCGACGGCCTCACGTTCGGCGTGCGCGCGACGAGCGTCGGCGAGGACCGCGATGGCGCGGTGAAGCTGCTGGGAGAGTTCGACATTCAGGAGCCGGTTGCCGAGCCGCCTGCGGAGCCGCCCACGGAGCCCGCGACGCCGCCGACAGAGTCCGCGGAGCCGCCCGCACAGCCGCCGGCGACGGGCGGCAGCTTCCCGCAGCTGACCGACGACATCTCGAGCATCGTCCTCGTGTACGACTCGCCTGCCAGCGACGGCACTTACGCGGTCCAGGTGAGCGACGTGCCCTACTACGTCGAGGACGATCTCGACGTCTGGCTGATCGATGCCACCCACTACCTCGAAGTGACTGATCCCAACGTCGACCAGGACTCGGAGCTGCTGGGCGTTGCGATCACGACCACCAATGCCGGCGACCCGACGCAATCCTCCACGGAGTACTACGCGCTGGACGGCGACGCTGACATTGACACCGCGCCCACCAGCTATCTGACGGCGGATGCGACGGTCAAGTACGACACCATTATCGACATGTAACAACCAGCCGATGCGCGGCCTCGGCCCGCGCACCGGCTGAGGCCTCGCAGCGCGATTGCGACCCGCACGACGCGGGTACGCTGTGGCATGATCGCCAGCGGCGCGTATGCGGCGCGCCGCTGCGGCTCATGCGCAACCTCTCGACCTTCATTTCCGGGCTCGCCGTGCTCTTCGCGGCATTGCCCGCTGCCGCGGAGTCCTGGCAGACCTTCGCCACCGGCTCGTCCGCCAAGGTGTTCTTCGACCGCGCGTCGGTGCGCGAAGAAGATGGCTACGTCCACTACCGGGTGCGCATCGAGTACGGCGAGCCCCGCGAGAGCCGCGACCGCAAGGTCCGCTACAAGAGCTCGGTGAGCGCCCAGGCGGGCCAGTGCCAAGCACGCAAGACGGCGCTGACGTCGGTCACGCTCTACGACGAGGGCGGCAGGCGCCTCGCCGAGAGCACGCGCGCGCCGGAGCGCTGGCGCCAGGCGCTCGCGGACGTCGGCGCAGATGGCCTGCAGGCGCGGTTGCTGCAGCACGCCTGCGCGCTCGCGCGGGGCGAGAACCCCAGCCCGCCGGCGGCGCGTTCGACGCCGCTCATGATCGGCGCCGGCATCATCGTCTCACCTGATGGCCTGGTTCTCACCAACCACCACGTGGCGCAGGGCTGCGAGTCGATCACTGTCCTGGATGCCGGGCGCGAGCGCGCCACGGCGACGGTCACCGCCGCCGACGCCGCGAACGACCTCGCCCTTCTCAAGGTCGAGCGCGCCTTCGCCACGGTGGCGAGCTTTCGCCGCGACACCCCGGTACAGGCCGGCGAATCGGTCACGGTGGTGGGCTTTCCGCTCGCCAACATCCTCGGCTTCGAGCCCAATTTCACCTTCGGTTACGTCAGCGCGACGGGAGGGCTGCGCGGCGACACCTCGCGCTTCCAGATCTCGGCGCCGATCCACAGGGGCAACAGCGGCGGCCCGATCCTCGACCAGGGCGGGCAGGTGATCGGCATCGTCACCTCCAAGCTCGACGCGCTTGCGGTGCAAGAGCGCACCGGCGAGCTGCCCCAGAACATCAGCTTCGGCGTGCGTGGCGAGATCGCGCAGATCTTCCTGCAGAACCAGGCGGCGGTGATCCGCAGCAACTCCGCGACGCCCAAGCTCGAGAATACCGAGGTGGCCGCGGCCGGCCGTGCCATCACGGTGCTGGTGGCCTGCCGCAAGACTGCGGCGGCGGCCGGCAAGTAAGCCGCCAAGGGATCTCGGCGGCAGGCCCCGCGCGCTCAGTGCCTCGCCGCCAGCGACCTACTGCTTGGGCGGCGATTTCGCCGAGCCGCTCTCGTACAGCGGCTCCCGGAGCGAGCGCTGCAGGAAACCCGTGACCGGGTCGAGCACGTACATCAGCGCGCTGCGCGGCGCGGTCTTGATGTAGAGCTCGGCGGGCATGCCCGACTGCAGCTTCAAGTCGCCCGCCTTCGCCAGCGCCGCGGGCGTCACGCGCACGTGCACCACGTAGAAGGCGCTGCGCTCGTTGCGGTCCTCGATGCGGTCGGCCGAGACGTAGATGACGGAGCCATCGACCACCGGCGTGATGCGCTGGCGGAACGAGGTGAGGCGCACGTCGGCCTCGGCGCCCACGCCCACGTAGTTCACGTCCTCGGGGCGCACGCGCCCCTCGACGATCAGCTCGACGTTCTCCGGCACGATGTCGAGGATCGGGTCGCGCGGCCCGATGACCGCGCCGATGGTGGTGATCTTGAGCCCCACCACCTGGCCCGCGATCGGCGCCACGATGCGCTGGCGCGTGGCCGCGTCCTGCAGCGGCCGCAGCCGCTCGCGCAGGTCGAGGATCTGCACCGTGGTCTGGCGCATCTCGTTGGCGGCTTCCTGCATCATCGTGGTGCGCAGATTCACCGCCTTGAGCTCCAGCTCGGATCCCTTGCTGCGCGCGGTGGCGAGGTCCGCCTCGTGCTCGCTCAGGCGCGCGCCGACGTCGGCGAGGCCGCGCTCCAGCGCGAGGATGCGCACGTTGCTGATGAAGCCTTCCTTCAGCAGCTTGCGGTTCGATTCGAGCTCCTGGCGCTGGAACCGGAGCGCGGACTGGTCCGCCTTGATCTGCGCCTGGCGCGCGCGGATCTCGCTCTCGGTATCCTTGATCTGCTTCTCGATCAGCTCGAGCTGCTTGCGGTAGGAATCGCGCCGCGCGTGGAACAGCTCCGACTCGCGCCGCAGCAGCTCCGCGATGCGCGGCTGGCTGGCACGCGCCTTCAGGTCGTCGGGGAAGGTCACCTCCTCCGCCCAGGCCTGCTCGGCCTGCAGCCGCGCGCTCTTGGCGATCTCCCCGTCGAGCTGCGTGAGCACCACCTCGATGCCGGCCTCGACCTTCACGTCCTTCAGGATGACCAGCGGGTCGCCGGCCTTCACGCGGCTGCCGTCGCGGACCAGGATTTCGTCCACGATGCCGCCCTCCTGGTGCTGCACGGTCCGGCGGTACATGTCCACCTTCACCGAGCCCGGCGCGATCACCGCGCCGCTCACCGGCGCGAGCGCGGCCCATACGGCCACCGCGGCGAGCAGCACCAGGATCGCGCCGATGCCGGCGCGGATCAGCCAGCGCGGGCTGTCGAGCTCTTCGGTCAAGCGCTCAGGCCCTCGGCCCGATCTTGCCCGCCACCACGTTATGCGCGGGGTCGGGGGCCCGGGTGGTGCGCGGCAGCACCTCGGCGAGCGTGCCGAACTTCTGGATCGCGCCGTGCATCAGCACCATCACCTTGTCCACCGCCGACACCAGCGGCAGCCGGTGGGTGATCGCGACCAGGGTGACGCCTTCGGCCTTGAGCAGGCGGATGCAATCCGCCAGCGCCGCCTCGCCCCTGGTGTCGAGGTTGGAGTTCGGCTCGTCGAGCACGACCAGCCGCGGATTGCCGTAAAGCGCGCGCGCCAGGGCGAGCCGCTGGCGCTGCCCCGCCGAGAGCAGCATTCCGCCCTCGCCCACCGGCGTGTCGTAGCCCTGCGGCAGCGCGAGGACCATCTCGTGCGCGTTGGCGCGTGTCGCCGCCTTGATGACCTCGGCCGATTCCACCTCCCCGAGGCGCGCGATGTTCTCAGCCACCGTGCCGGCGAAAATCTCCACGTCCTGCGGCAGGTAGCCGATATGCGGCCCGAGCCGCTCGCGCGGCCAGGAGCGGATGTCGGCGCCATCCAGGCGCACCGCGCCGGAAATCGGGTGCCAGACGCCCACCAGCAACCGCGCCAGGGTGGACTTGCCGGCCGCGCTCGGCCCGATGATCGCGAGCGACTCCCCCGGCGCGAGCGCGAAGGACACGCGCCGGATGACCGGCAGCTCCTGCCCGCGGAAGCCGAACAGCAGGTTCTCCACGCTGAGCGCGCCCTTGGGCGAGGGCAGCTTCATCGCGGCGGGCTCGTTGGGCTCCGACTCGATCACTTTCGCGAGCCGCTGGTAGGCGCTGCGCGCCTCCACCAGGCTCTTCCAGCCCGCGGTCAGCGACTCGATCGGCGCCAGCGCGCGCCCGAGGATGATGGTGGCCGCGATCATCACGCCGGGGGTCGAGAGCTGCTCGATGGTGAGCCAGGCGCCGGCCGCGAGCATCACCACCTGCAGCATCTGGCGCAGGAAGCGCGTGGTGCTGGTGAGGAAGCTGCCGATCTGGTTCGCCTCGAATTGCGACTGCAGCACTTTCTGGCTCTTTTCGCTCCAGTCCTGCGTCACGTTGTCCACCATGCCCAGCGCGCCCACCACTTCGGCGTTGCCCAGGCTTTGGTCCACGAAGCGCGCGGCCAGGCGCGCGTCAGTCTGCATGGCCTCGATCGAGCGCCGCGCGAGCCGCTCGTTGAGCACCGTGAGGCTCACCAGCAGCAGGGCGCCGCCGAGCGCCACGGCGCCCAGCAGCGGGTGGAACAGGAAGATGAGCGCGATGAACAGCGGCACCCACGGCGCGTCGAAGACCGCCACGACGCCGGGCCCGGTGAGGAAGTTGCGCAGCGCATTGATGTCGCGCAGGCCGTGCAGCGATTGCGCGCGGTTGGAGCGCGCGCTCTGGCGCAGCATGCTCGAGAGGATGCGCGGGCCGAGCAACCGCTCGAGCTTCATCGCTGCCCGCGCCAGCAGCCGCGTGCGAATGGCGTCCAGGTAGGCCATCACCACCAGCGCCATCAGCGTGAGCACGAACAGCATCACCAGCGTCTCGACGCTGCGGCTGCTCACGACGCGGTCGAACACCTGCAGCATGAACAGCGCCGGCGCCAGCATCAGCATGTTGATCACCAGGCTGAAGACTGCCGCCGACAGGAAGTGGTCTCGGAACTGGGCGAGGAATTCGCGCATCGCTATCGGCAGGGAAAGCCGTTAAATCAACAGCATACGGCAAATCCCGCCGCGGCGCCGCGGCGTAGTTCCTCAGGCGGCGGAATCCAGGCGCAGCCGGGTGGCGTAGGCGACGAGGCCGGAGCGGTTGGGAATGCCGAGCTTGCGGTAGATGGCGCTGAAGTGGTTGCGCAGCGTCTGGTCGCTCATGCCCAGCTGCGCCGCGAGCGTGCGGCCGTTGGCGCCGTCGTACTGGACCAGCGCGCGCACGATGTCGCGCTCGCGGGAAGTCAGGCTCGCGATCCCTTCGTTGGGGGCGAGTTCGCACGGCCTCTGCCCGGCGATGACCTCCCGCAGGATCTGGCTGGAGGTGCGGCGGTCGAGCCAGATCTCGCCCTCCTTCACCTTGCGCAGCGCCTTGCGGATGGTCTCCGGCGCATCGGTCTTCTGCACGATGCCGCGCGCGCCCGCGCGCACTGCGCGCGCGCCCGCCGCCGTGTCGCGCTCACCGGCGACTGCCAGGATGAGCGCCGTGGACTGCGCGCCGAGCCGCCCGATGCCCTCGAAGCCGGCCGTATCCACGTCCAGCAGGATCACGTCGGGGCGCGCCCGGCCGACCAGCGTGCAGGCTTCCTCGCATCCGGCGACCGTGCCGACGAGCGACAGCGAGCCGGGCTCGGCCTCACGCAGCACGCGCAGCAGCCGGCCCGCGAACACGCGGTCCTCGCAAACCAGCATCAGGCGTATGACGTGCGGCTGCTCCATGGCAGGACGAACGTTAGAACGGATTCGCGCCCGGCGGACGGCCCCTATAAGAATTTCACAACGGTTTGTTAATTGGGGTCAGGGCCGGATTTCTCGCGGGCGAAAGAATTCGGCCCTGACCCCGATTTATACTGGGCTATGGGCTTCACCCCCTGGGAAAACCCGATGGGCACGGATGGATTCGAGTTCATCGAGTACGCCGCTCCCGATCCCAAGGCCATGGGGGCGCTGTTCGAGCGGCTGGGCTTCAAGGCGGTCGCGCGGCACCGGCACAAGAACGTGCTGCTCTACCGCCAGGGCGAGATCAACTTCATCGTCAATGCCGAGCCGGACTCGTTCGCGCAGCGCTTCGCGCGCCTGCACGGGCCGAGCATCTGCGCCATCGCTTTTCGCGTCGCCGACGCCAAGTTGGCCTACGAGCGTGCGGTGTCCCTCGGTGCCTGGGGCTACGCCGGCACCGCGGCGCCGGGCGAGCTGAATATCCCCGCCATCAAGGGTATCGGCGATTCGCTGATCTACCTGATCGACCGCTGGCGCGGCAAGGGCGGCAAGCAGCCGGGCGAGATCGGCAACATCGGCTTCTACGACGTCGATTTCGAGCCGCTGCCGGGAGAGGGCTCCACAGCCGCGTCGCTCTCGCCCGAGGGCCACGGGCTTGCCTACATCGACCACCTTACGCACAACGTGCACAAGGGGCGCATGAAGGAATGGGCCGATTTCTACGAGCGCCTGTTCAATTTCCGCGAGGTCCGCTACTTCGACATCGAGGGCCAGGTCACGGGCGTGAAGTCCAAGGCGATGACGAGCCCCTGCGGCAAGATCCGCATCCCGATCAACGAGGAGGGCACCGAGAAGGCCGGGCAGATCCAGGAGTACCTCGACAAGTACCACGGCGAGGGCATCCAGCACGTGGCGCTGGGCTCGACCGACCTCTGCAAGACGGTCGATGCGTTGAAGGCGCGTGGCGTAAGGCTGCTCGACACGAACGACACCTATTACACGCTGATCGACAAGCGCATCCCGGGGCACGGCGAGAGCGTGGCGGAGCTGAAGAACCGCCGTATCCTCATCGACGGCAAGGCCGGCGCGCTGCTCCTGCAGATCTTCTCCGAGAACCAGCTCGGGCCGATCTTCTTCGAGTTCATCCAGCGCAAGGGCGACGAAGGCTTCGGCGAGGGCAACTTCAAGGCCCTCTTCGAATCGATCGAGCTCGACCAGATGAAGCGCGGCGTGATCTAAAATCGGGGTCAGGGCCGAATTTTTTCTGGACGAAAAAATTCGGCCCTGACCCCAATTTTCGTTCCCGAGAAGAAATTCGGCCCTGACCCCAATTTCCCAGACCATGACCCTGAGATACCAGTCCGGATTCGGCAATACCTTCTCGACCGAGGCTGAGCGGGGCGCGCTGCCCGTCGGGCAGAACTCGCCGCAGAAGACGCCCAAGGGTCTCTATCCCGAGGTGCTCTCGGGGAGCGCGTTCACTGCACCGCGCGCCGAGAACCTCTCGAGCTGGCTCTACCGCATCCGCCCCTCGGCCATGCATGGGCCGTACAAGCCCATCGCGGACAGGCTGCTGCGCTCGGGACCGTTCGCCGATATCGAGCCCTCGCCGAACCGCCTGCGCTGGAATCCGCTGCCGATGCCGTCGAAGGCGACCGATTTTCTCGACGGGCTCGTCACCATCGCGGGCTCGGGCGATGCAGCCTCCCAGCACGGCATCGCGGTGCACGTGTATTGCGCCAACCGGTCGATGAAGGATCGCTTCTTCTACTGCGCCGACGGCGAGCTGATGCTCGTGCCGCAGGAGGGTGCCATCGAGCTCGCTACCGAGTTCGGGCGCCTTGCGGTTGCGCCGGGCGAGATCGCGGTGGTGCCGCGCGGCGCGAAGTTCGCCGTGGAGCTGACGACTGGCGCACGCGGCGGTGCAAGCGGCGTCCGCGGCTATGTCTGCGAGAACTACGGCGCGGCCTTCCGGCTGCCGGAGCTCGGCCCGATCGGCGCCCAGGGCCTCGCGCAAAAGCGCGACTTCCTCTACCCGGTGGCCGCCTACGAGAAGAAGCGCGGCAAGTGCCAGCTGGTGGCGAAGTTCCTCGGCCACCTGTGGGCGACCGAGCTCGGCCACTCGCCGCTCGACGTCGTCGCGTGGCACGGAAACTACGCGCCGTACAAGTACGATCTCGCGCGCTTCATGGCGATCAATACGGTGAGCTTCGATCATCCGGATCCGTCCATTTTCACGGTGCTCACCTCGCCCTCGGGCGCGCCAGGCGTCGCCAACTGCGATTTCGTCATCTTCCCGCCGCGCTGGATGGTTGCCGAGCACACCTTCCGGCCACCCTGGTTCCATCGCAACCTGATGAGCGAGCTGATGGGGCTGATCCGCGGCGTCTATGACGGCAAGGCTGAAGGGTTCCTGCCGGGCGGCATCTCGATCCACAACTGCATGAGCGGCCACGGGCCCGACCGCCCAACCTACGAGAATGCCACCAACGCAAAGCTCCAGCCGCACAAGCAGGAGGGCACGCTCGCCTTCATGTGGGAGTCGCGCTACGTGTTCCGCCCCACCAAGGCGGCAATGGGCGCAAAGCAGTTGCAAAAGGACTACGACAAGGTCTGGGGCGGGTTCTAAATCGGGGTCAGGGCCGAATTTCTCGCGGTCGAAATAATTCGGCCCTGACCCCAATTTCCCTTTCGGGCGGAAATTCGGCTCTGACCCCGATTTTCAGCGCTACTGTCAACGAAAGGGGCGGCGCAGCCGTTCTGGGCTCATGGCCCGGCAACCCCGTCCCATCCTCCCTGGCGTCGCCCTGCACATCGTGCAACGCGGCAACGACAGAGCCGACTGCTTTCGCCGGGATGGCGACTACATGCTGTACCTCACGCACCTGCGGGAGCTGGCCGACGAGCTCGGCTGCGCGGTGCACGCGTATTGCCTGATGACAAACCACGTCCACCTGCTCCTTACGCCGCCGGCGGCAGATGCCTGCGCCACGCTGATGAGGAATCTCGGGCAGAGATACGTCCAGCGATTCAATCGTGCCTATGAACGCACGGGGACGCTCTGGGAGGGCAGGTTCCGGTCGTTCCTAGTCGATTCCGCGGGATACGTACTCGCCTGTTACCGCTACATCGAGCAAAACCCGTTACGCGCAGGCATGGTCCCGGCGCCTTCCGCGTACCCGTGGTCGAGCTATCACGCCAATGCCGGACTGCGGTTGGACCCGCTCGTAACGCCCCATCCGGAATACCTGTCGCTCAGCGAGGATCCAGCCAGGCGCCAACGCGCCTACCGTGAACTCGTCGAAGGGATGCTCGCCCAGGACGACCTCACCAGGATCCGCGAGGCCGCTCAAAACGGCATGCCACTTGGCGGCGAAGCCTTCAAGGCCAGGATCGAAATCGGCCTCGGCCGGCGCGTCGGACGCATCAGGCCCGGCCGCCCGAAATCGGGGTCAGGGCCGAATTCTCTGGCCACCGAAAAATTGGGGTCAGGGCCGAATTTTCCGACCGAAGAAAAACTCGGCCCTGACCCCAATTTTCAGATGCCTTTGTAGAGCCAGTCGAATTCCCAGAAGTCTTCCGGGCTGCGGCGGCGGAGAAGGTCGTTTCTGAGCATGCGGGCGCCGGAATCGACGTGGAACACTTCGCCGAAGAAGCGCGAGGAAAGGACCACACGCGCCGAGCGGTTCATGCGCTCGTTCTGGTAGGCGACGAAGGCCTCCTCGAACCTGCCGCCCGACGCGGCGACCTTCTCAGCAAGAACCACGGCATCCTCGATCGCCATCTGCGCGCCTTGCGCGAGGTACTGCAGCGTCGGATGCGCCGCATCGCCAAGCAGCGTCACGCGACCCTTCGACCAGTTGGTCGCGGGGTCGCGATCGTGCAGCACCCAGTTCCGCTCCCTCGACACATACCGCAGCAACTCGCGCACGTGCGGATCGGTGCACGCGAAGATCTCCTCCAGCTCCTCGGGCGTGCCCGCGTCCTTCTCGCCGCGCTTGAAGCGCCGGCTCGCGATCGTCGCCACGTTGTTCATCACGGTGCCGCCGCGCAGGCGGTACTGCACGAGGTGCAGGTCCGGCCCGCCCCAGATCGTCATCGCATCGGCCCGGCTGCGGTCGGTGATCTCGTCCATCGGTACCACGCCGCGATAGACGAAATGCCCCGCCATGCGCGGCGCGCCATCGCCGATCACCACCTGCCGCGCGACCGATCGCAGACCGTCCGCGCCTACCAGCGCCGCTGCTTCGTATTCCTGACCGCCCTCACAGCGCACGAGCACCGTGTCGCCGCGCTGCTCGAACGAGGCAAGGCCGCGCGAAGTCTCGAGCGCAATCTCGCCCAACCCGCGGCAGGCGTTCAGGATCTCGCCGTGCAGGTCGCGGCGGTGGATGACGAAATAGCGGTAGCCATAGCGCTGGCGGAAGAACTTGCCGACCGCGATGCGCGTGATCTCGCGGTTGTCGATGGCGTCGACGAAGATGAGCGCATCGGGGAAGAACGCGTGCGATTCGATCGCTTCGAGGATCCCCAGCCGGTCGAGCATCTTGGCGACGTTCGGCCCCATCTGGATGCCGTAGCCGATCTCGCCGAATTCGGGCGCCTTCTCCAGCACGCGCACGCGCTGCCCCTTGCGCGCGAGCGCGAGCGCCGCGGACAAGCCCCCGATGCCGCCGCCCGCGACCAGGATCTCCTTCATGCCGCACCTCGTTCCACTTCAGGTCTTCCGCCGTCCATGGACTTCATGATAAACACTTGACCGCGTGGCTGGACAGGCCGCGCCGGAGGAAGACCCATGACCGTTTCGCACCAGACTGGCGTCGCGCGTTCCGGCGACCTCGCCCTGCACTACCGGCGCCTTGGCCACCCGGGCGGCACGCCGCTCGTCTTCGTGCACGGGCTTTCCTTCTTCTCCTGGGACTGGCTGGAGGCCGCGCAGGCGCTGGCCGGCGATCGCGAGGCCGCATGCATGGACATGCGCGGCTTTGGCGATTCAGGCCGCGCGGCCGACTACTCGGTGCCCGCGATGGCCGGCGACATCGGCACGCTGATGGACCATTTCGGCTGGCCACGTGCCATCGTGGTGGGCCACTCGATGGGCGGCCGCAGCAGCGCGTATTTCGCGGCCAAGAATCCAAGCCGCGTCGCGGCGCTGGTCCTCGTGGACTACTCCCCCGACAACGCCCCGGCGGGCTCCAAGCGTGTCGCGCAGAGCGTCGCCGCGGTGCCCGATGCCTTCGCCACAATCGAAGAGGCGATGGCGCACTTCAAGGCGGATCCCAAGGACGCGAAGAAGCGCGCGCGCTTCGAGGCCTACCTCGCGCCCGTGCCCGGCGGCCTTGCCGTCAAGCGCGACCCGCACTTTCGAGACCAGTTCCGCAAGACGCTGGCCACCGGCGAGCGACCCAAGCTCGGCGTGGACATGTGGCAGGCGCTCGCGGAGCTTCGCTCGCCGACGCTCGTCATCCGCGGCGCGCGCTCCGACATCTTCTTGCCGGAGACCGTTGATCGCGTGACGACGGCGAACCCGCGCATCCGCGTTGCGGAAGTGGACGCCGGACACAACGTCGCGGGCGACAACCTGGCGGGTTTTCTTGCTGCGGTGCGCCCGTTCCTTGCGTCGCTCGAGGAGAAGAGCCATGAACACGCGCGGAGTTGACCACCTTGCCATCGTCTCCGACGACATGCCGACGGCGATGGACTTCTACACGCGCGTGATGGGCTTTCGCCTGGTGCACGCGCGGCGCGTGCCCTACGAGGCCGAGCGCTGGCAGCCGCCCTACGACAACCTGCGGCACTATTTCTTCGACATGGGCAACGACTCGCTCTTCGCCATCTTCGAGTATCCGAAGGGGCTGCCCAAGCAGGTGCGCGACCACGTCGGCGGCATGCAGCACGTCGCTTTCCACGTGGCGCCGGAGAAGTTCGACGCCATGGTCGCGCACGTGCGCGCGTGCGGCGTGAACGTGATCGGCCCGGTGCCGCTGGGCGGGCGCTTTTGGTCGGCGTATTTCCTCGACCCCTTCGGCATCCGCCTGGAGCTCGCCACGGACCGCAGCGGCGAGGAGCGCGGCGTCATCGACTCGGTGCTGCAGACCGAGGACGAAGCGCGCGCGGAGCTCGAGACCCTCTTCTCCGACCCGAAGGAGGTCGAGAAATGGCTCGACCACATGCCCATCAAAAATCGGGGTCAGGGCCGAATTTCCGAATAGACTAAAAATTCGGCCCTGACCCCAATTATTGCGAACTCGAATAATTCGGCCCTGACCCCAATTTCCCCGGAGGAGACATGAAACGACGGATTTCCGGCATCGCCGCCGCGGTCGCGCTGGGTTTCGCTGCGAGTGCGCCCGCGCAGACCGAGCTCAAGTTCACCACCTTCGTCCCACCCACGCACGGCTTTGCGGTCGACGTACTCGAGCCCCTGGGCAAGGACATCGAGAAGCGCTCCGGCGGCAAGGTTACGGTGCGCGTCTTCGCCGGCAACTCGCCTTTCGGCAAGGTGGAGAACCAGGCCGACCAGGTGAAGCAGGGCGTCACCGACCTCGCCTTCGGCTTGAACGGCATCCCGCGCGGCCGCTACCCGCGCACCTCCATCATGGAAATGCCTTTCGTCGCCGAGAGCTCGGAGTCCGCTTCGAAAGCGCTCTGGGCGATGCTGCCTCACCTGCTCGCCGAGGACTACAGGGATTTCAAGCCGATCGCGCTTCACTGCCACAACCCCGGCCTCTTCCACACACGTGACAAGTCCCTCAAGACCATCGCCGACGTAAAGGGCCTGCGCATGCGCGCGCCCAATCCGCCCACGCAGGCGCTGCTGGCCTACCTGGGCGCCACGCCCGTCGGCATGCCCCCGGGTCAGGTGTACGAGAACATCGAAAAGGGCGTGATCGACGGCGCGGTGTTCCCGTGGGACGCGATCAAGGGCTTTCGCCTGGAGAACATCCTCAAGCACCACCTGGATGCGCGCGTGTACACGAGCTGCTTCCACCTGGTGATGAGCCCGAAGCGCTATGCCGAGCTGCCACCCGACGTGAAGAAGGCGATCGACGCCACGACGGGCCAGGTGCTCACCGACAAGTTCGGCGCCTGGTGGAACAAGTGGGACCAGGCCGGGCTCGACGCCGTGAAGCCGCTCAACCACGAGATCGTGCGCGTCGACGACGCCACGCGCGAGAAGTGGCGTGCGGACCTGAAGCCCGTGATCGACGGCGAGCTCGCCAAGCTGGAGAAGGAAGGCATCGCCAACGCGCGCGCCATCTACGACGAGATGCGCAAGCAAGTCGCGCGCTTCGCCAAGAAATAGGAAATCGGGGTCAGGGCCGAATTTTTTCTGGACGAGAAAATTCGGCCCTGACCCCAATTTCCGACCGCCTCGACGCTTTCGCCGACCGCGCCCTTTCGTGGGCCGCGTACGCGGGGGTGCTCGCCCTCATGCTCGCGGTGGCGGTGCTGATCGTCGACATCGCCACGCGCAAGAGCGTCGGCTTCTCGATCCTCGGCATGGTCGACCTGAACCAGCTCGCGCAGATGACCTGCGTATTCCTGGTGCTACCGCTCGCGTTCCTGCGCGAATCGCACATCACGGTGGACTTCCTCACCGACCGTCTGCCCGCGCGCGCACGCGCTGCGATCGAGGCACTTTCCGCGCTCCTCGGCGCGGCCCTGCTCGCGGCGATCCTGTGGAACTCGATCGGTCAGGCGTTGATCCAGCTGCGCCAGGGCGACAAATCGCAGACGCTCGGCATCCCGATGATCTGGTACTGGGCGCCGCTCGTCGCTGGCATGGCGTTTTCGCTGTTTGCGGTGCTGCTCGTAGGCTTGAGAGCGCTGCGCAGGCTGCAGGCATAGTGCCATCGCCAACGTGCGAAGGATGCACCTCATCGCAGCGCTGACTGCTTCCACCTGCGCAGCCTCACCCCTGCCCCGCCTCGCAGCACCTCGCCAACAGCGGATCGCACCGTGATCGCCGGCGCGCTCGGGTTCCTCGCCGTCCTGGCCCTGATCGCCCTGCGCGTGCCGGTGGCGATCGCGATGGGCGTGGTCGGCGCGCTCGGCTACGGAATGGTCAACGGCTGGAGCACGCTCGGCTTCGTGCTCGGGCGCGCGCCCTTCGAGTCGGTGTTCCCGATCAGCCTCACCGTGGTGCCGCTCTTCGTGATGATGGGTGTCTTCTCCGCCTATGGCGGGCTCTCCTCCAGCCTCTATCGCCTCGTCTCCGCCCTGATCGGCCACCTGAAGGGCGGGCTCGCGATGGCCACCGTCGGCGCCTGCGCGGTGTTCGGCGCGGTGTGCGGCTCGGCGATCGCCACCGCCGCCACCATGGGCCGCGTGGCGATGCCCGAGATGCGCCGCGCCCGCTACGACGACCGGCTCGCCTCGGCCACCATCGCCGCGGGCGGCACGCTGGGCGTGATGATCCCGCCCTCGATCCTCTTCGTGCTCTACGGCCTGATGACCGAGCAGTCCATCGGCAAGCTCTTCGCCGCGGGCATCCTGCCGGGGATCGCGGGCATGCTGCTCTACATGGCGGCGATCCGCTACACGACCTGGCGCCATCCCGCGCAAGGGCCCGCCGCGCCGCGCGCCGCGCGCGAGGAACGCCGCAAGGCGCTGCTCGACGTGTGGCCGGTGCTGCTGCTCTTCGGCGTGGTGCTCGGCGGCATGTACGTGGGCTTTTTCTCTCCCACCGAGGCGGCGGGCGTAGGCGCGTTCGGCGCGATCCTGATCTCGTTCCTGCTCGGGCGCATGGACGCGAAGGGCTTTTTCTCCGCGGTGCGCGAGACGGCGCTCACCACCGGCATGATCTTCATGATCCTGATCGGCGCCGGGATCTTCAACTACTTCATCGACTCCACCGGCCTCACCGACGGCCTGATCCGCGCGGTGAAGGACGCGGGCTTCTCGCCCTGGATGGTGATGTTCCTGCTGATGGCGATGTACTTCGTGCTCGGCGCGCTGATGGACGAGCTGGCGATGATGCTGCTCACCGTAGGGCCGGTGTTCAAGCTGGTGGTGGCGCTGGGCTTCGACCCGATCTGGTTCGGCGTGATGCTGGTGACCGTGTGCGAGATCGGCATGATCCTGCCGCCAGTGGGCATCAACCTCTTCGTCATCCAGAACGTGGCGGGGCTGCCCCTGCTCACCATCGTGCGCGGCATCGCGCCCTTCGTTGCGGCGGACACTGTGCGCCTTCTCCTCATCGCCTTGGTACCGGCCCTCGCGACGTGGCTACCCGGAAGGATGTAAATCGGGGTCAGGGCCGAATTTCCGCTTAAACTAAAAATTCGGCCCTGACCCCAATTATTTTCTTGGCCGGAAATTCGGCCCTGACCCCAATTTGCCATGGACGCCACGCATAACCCCAAGCTGAAGAGCTGGGTCGAGTCGGCCAACGACCCGGCGAGCGATTTTCCGATCCAGAAC
>DASTHP010000069.1:0-2484 GCA_035718125.1 Burkholderiales bacterium
GCGAACACCGTGGCGGTGGTCATGTAGAACGGCAGGCTGCGGCCCGCGACCACGTAGTCCTTGGCGTTGTGCACGCGCATCGCCGCCCACAGGCCGATGCCGATGGTGACCAGCAGGTAGAGGATGACGAAGGTGACTAGCACGGCGGCGCAATCATAGCTGCGTTCGCGCCAATCTGAGAACTCAGAGCAGGCTCACCGCCAGCAGCGCGGCGAGCGCCGACAGTACCGCGACCAACGCGGCCAGCAGGTTGTTGCGGCGCGCGTTTTCCCCGGCGAGGCGCTCGACGGCCCGCTGCAGCGCGGCCGGGTGATCCTCCGCCAGCAGCCGATGCGCGAGGCGCGGCAGCTGCGGCAGCGTCGCCGCCCAGAAGGGCGCCTCCCGGCGGATCGTTCGCAGCAGGCCGCGCCAGCCCACCTGCTCGTCCATCCAGCGCTCGAGGAAGGGCTTGGCCGTCTGCCACAGGTCGAGGTCGGGATCGAGCTGGCGCCCCAGGCCCTCGATGTTGAGCAGGGTCTTTTGCAGCATCACCAGCTGCGGCTGGATCTCGACGCCGAAGCGGCGCGAGGTCTGGAAGAGGCGCAGCAGGAACCGGCCGAAGGAGATCTCCTTGAGCGGCCGCGCGAAGATCGGCTCGCACACGGCGCGGATCGCGGACTCGAACTCCTCGACGCGCGTCGCGGGCGGCACCCAGCCCGCGTCCAGGTGCGCCTGCGCCACGCGGCGGTAGTCGCGGTTGAAGAAGGCGAGGAAGTTCTGCGCCAGGTAGTTCTGGTCCACCTCGGTGAGCGTGCCCATGATGCCGAAGTCGAGCGCGATGTACTGGCCGCGCGTCTGCGCCTCGGTGGAGACGAAGATGTTGCCCGGGTGCATGTCGGCGTGGAAGAAGCCGTGGCGGAAGACCTGCGTGAAGAAGATCTCCACGCCGGCGCGCGCGAGCTGCGGGATGTCCACGCCGCCTTCGCGCAGCGCGGCCACCTGCGACACCGGCGTGCCGCGCATGCGCTCCATCACCATCACGCGCTGCGAGCACCAGTCCCAGTACACCTGCGGCACGGCGAGCAGCGGCGAGCCCTCGAAGTTGCGCCGCAGCTGGCTGGCGTTGGCCGCCTCGCGCATCAGGTCGAGCTCGTCCTCGAGATGGCGCGCGAACTCGGCGACCACTTCGCGCGGCTTCAGGCGCCGGCCGTCCGCCCACAGGCGCTCCATGAGGGCGGCCGCCGTCTCGAGCAGCGCCACGTCCTTGGCGATCGCGTCCTCGACGCCCGGGCGCAGTACCTTCACCGCCACCTCGCGGCCGTCCTGCAGGCGCGCAAGGTGCACCTGCGCCACCGAGGCGCTCGCCACCGGCGTGCGCTCGATGTCCGCGAACACTTCGGCGACCGGCTTGCCGATGCCGCGCTCGATCTCGGCGATCGCCAGCTCGGAGGCGAAGGGCGGCACCTCGTCCTGCAGCTTGGCCAGCTCGTCGGCGATATCGAGCGGCAGCAGGTCGCGCCGTGTGGAGAGCACCTGCCCGAACTTGACGAAAATCGGCCCCAGCGTCTCCAGCGCCTGCCGCAGATGCACGGCGCGGTCCGGGTCCTGCGCGCCGGCAAAGCGCGGCAGGAACCGGTACAGCCGGAAGCGCAGCGCGACGAGCAGGATGCGCGCGAGCCGCCTCATGCTTGCGCCAGCCGCTCGAGGCGCTTTTCCAGGCGCTCGAGCGCGTCGCGCAGCCGCGCGACCTCGGCCGAGAACGCCGCGAACGGCGCGCGCGGCGCGAGCAACCGACCCTCCTCGAGCGCGTACTCCATCAGGCCCTCGCCCAGACGCCGCGCCGCGTCCACGTGCCAGGAGGCGAGTCCGCGCAGCGCCTGCGCCATGGCATGCGCCGGCGCATCGCCGAGGACTTTCGCGAGGTCCTCCTCGAAATCCCAGCGCAGGTGGCGCGCGAGGTGCAGCACCTCCTGCGCGAGCCGCGCGTTGCCTTCGATGTCGACTTCGCGCATGAAATGGTCTTCGCCGCGCGCGAGCCCCGCGAGCGCGCCCGCGCGCAGCGAGATCTTGAGGCTCGCCTCGCCGCCGGCCGCGAGGCGCCCGCCTTCCACGATGGCGAAGCGCACCGCCGGCAGGTAGGGCGCGCGCAGCTCGACGGTTTCCCCGGCGAAGGGCGCGAGCCGCTCGCGCGCCCAAGGCTCGGCTTCGAGCAGGCGGTTCAAGGCAAGGACGACGGGCGTTTCGAGAACGGCCATGGAAACAAAAAGGGCCACCCTAGGGTGGCCCTTGTACCGGAGTATAGAGCGTTCAGTGCATCTGCTGGATGCCGGCGAGCTGCCAGCCGCCGGAGCCATCCACCGGTTTCACGAGGTTCCAGACCTCCTCGAAGCCGCCCGGCGCCGCGCCCGGCGTCTCGCTGACCAGGCCCGAGAAGCGCACGCTCGCCCAGTGCCGGTCGCCTTCGGTGGCGACTTCCAGCAGGTCGGCATTGAGCGTCACCACGTC
>DASTHP010000070.1:0-8561 GCA_035718125.1 Burkholderiales bacterium
GCGGTCTTGCCGGTGCCGGTCTGCGCGCCCGCCATCAGGTCGCGGCCCGCGAGCACCAGCGGGATCGCCTGCTCCTGCACGGGCGTGGGCTGCTCGTAACCGAGTTCGCGCACCGCCTGCGCGAGAGGCGGGATGAGGCCGAGCGGATCGAAGGAGGTACTTGCCAAGGGCGCGAATTATACTCCGTTCCCCGCATGATTCTCCTGCGCAATCTTGCCGTTTCCCGGGGCCCGCACCTGCTGTTCGCCGGCGTGTCGCTCACGCTCGAGCGCGGCTGGCGGGTGGGCCTGGTCGGCGCCAACGGCAGCGGCAAATCGAGCCTGCTCGCGCTGCTGGCGGGCGAGATCGCATCCGACGCGGGCGATTGCGAGATCCAGCCCGGCACGCGCCTGGCGCGCGTCGAGCAGGAGGCGCCCGCGCTCGAGCAGAGTGTCCTGGACTACCTGCTCGACGCGGACCGCGAACTGCGCGCGGCGCAGGCCGAGATCGCCGCGGCCGAGGCGAGCGGCGACGGCGAGGCGATCGCGCACGCCCACGAGCGGCACGCGCGCGCCGACGGCTACTCGGCGCCCGCGCGCGCGCAGGCGCTGCTCGCGGGCCTGGGCTTTGCCCCGGGGGACGCCGCGCGCGCGGTGCGCGAGTTCTCCGGCGGCTACCGCATGCGCCTGAACCTCGCGCGCGCGCTGATCGCGCCATCCGACCTGCTGCTGCTCGATGAGCCCACCAACCACCTCGACCTCGACACCATCCTTTGGCTGGAAAACTGGCTGCGCGCCTATGCGGGCACGCTGATCGTCGTCTCGCACGACCGCGATTTCCTCGACCGGGTGTGCGATCGCACGCTCGCCATCCTGCCGGGCGGCGTGGTGCGCCTGTATGACGGCGGCTACTCGCGCTTCGAGCAGGCGCGCGCCGTGGAGCTCGAGCAGCAGTACGCCGCGGCCGCGCGGCAGGACCGCGAGATCCGCCGCATCACCGCCTTCGTGGAGCGCTTCCGCGCCAAGGCGACCAAGGCGCGCCAGGCGCAGAGCCGCCTGAAGCGCCTGGAGCGCATGGCGCGCGTCGCGCCGGTGGTCGCCGCGGACGCCTACCATTTCCAGTTCGAAGAGCCCGAGCGCCAGCCCGAGCGCATCGTGGCGCTGCATGCGGTCGACGCCGGCTACGACGGCCGCCCGGTGCTGGCAGGCGTGGAACTTGCACTCACGAGCGCCGACCGCGTGGCGGTGATCGGCGCCAACGGCAACGGCAAGACGACGTTGATCAAGCTGCTGGCCGGCGAGCTCGCGCCGCTCGCGGGCGAGCGCATCGAGGCGCGCGAGCTGGTGATCGGCTACTTCGCGCAGCACCAGGTCGAGCTGCTGCGCGCCGACGAGACCCCGCTGGCGATGATGACGCGCCTGTACCGCAAGGAGCGCGAGCAGGCGCTGCGCGATTTCCTCGGGCGCTTCGGCTTCTCCGGCGAGCGCGCCGAGCGGCCGATCGGGCCGCTCTCGGGCGGCGAGAAGTCGCGCCTCGCGCTGGCGGCGCTCATCAAGCGCCGGCCCAACCTGCTGCTGCTCGATGAGCCCACCAACCACCTCGACCTGGAGATGCGGCGCTCGCTTGCGGTGGCGCTGCAGAGCTATGCCGGCGCGCTGGTGATCGTGTCGCACGACCGCAGCCTGCTGGCCGCCTGCGCCGACCGCATCCTGGTGGTGGCCGACGGCCGCGTGCGCGAGTTCGACGGCGACCTGGACGATTACCGGCAGTTGCGGCTCAAGGAAGGGCGCGCAGGGCGCGAGGCCGCGCCGCGCGCTTCGCGCAAGGAAGAGCGCCGCGCCGAGGCCGAGGCGCGCGCCGGCCTCAAGCAGCAGCTGCGGCCGCTGGAAAAACAGCTTGCCTCGATCGAGGGGCAGCTCGCCTCGCTGTCCAGGGAGATCGCGGCCATCCGGGCCGCGCTCGCCGATCCGGCGCTGTACGCGAACCCGGACAAGGACAAGGTGGCGGAGCTGGCGAAGGCGGAGGCGCGGCTGGCGGGCGAGCTGGCGCACGCGGAGGAGGATTGGCTGCACGCCTCGGCGCGCATCGAGGCGGCGCGCGCTGCGCTGCCTTAGATCCGCGGGGCGCGCGGCCCGTGCTCCTTGGGGGGTGCGGGGGGCGCTATGAGATCGGGAGCCTCGGCTCCCGGGCCCTAGGGGCGCCGCAGCGCCTCCTGCTCCTAGTTGAGGGTGCGGCCCGCGCGCGGCTCTTCGGCCGGCTGCGGCTCGGCGCCGGGGAGCTTGAGCTCCATGTCCCAGCCGCTCTTCTTCACCGCCGCCTGCAGCAGGCGGCACACCGAGTGCAGCAGCACCGAGTCGAGGGTCAGCGTCACGCCCTGGCCTTCGGCCGGGTGCAGGGCCACCACCGGCTGGCCACTGCGGTCGTGCCCGGTCTGGATCCGCCCGAGCAGCAGCGGCTCCTCCCCGAGCGGCGTGCTGCGGCCCTTGGGCTCATAGTCCTTGGTGAAGTCGGCCTTCTGCACTGCCTGCTGGTGCTCGATGCCGAGCAGCGCCTTGCGGGCCTCGGGGCTGGCCTGCGTGCGGATGCGCGGACTCGCCTCTTCGGCGAGCTTCACCAGCAGCGGCCACAGCAACTTCACGAAGCGTCGCGTCAGCCACATGCGCAGCTCAACGGCGTCGCTGGCGGCGATCAGCATCAGCAGCCGGTCCTGCTCGGCGTCGTAATCCACCTTGAGCTGGTGCAGCTTCATCGGCAGATGATAGCGCCGCCGCCGCTGGACGTGGCGCCGGCCAGCCCGGAAAATCGACGCATGATCGAACTGCGCCAGGCGTCGAGCAGCGGCGAGATCGAAGTGCTGCGCGGGCTGTTCCGCGAGTACCAGCGCTGGGTGGATGAACCCTGCTGCTTCGCGAGCTTCGAGCAGGAACTGGCCGGGCTGCCGGGCGAGTACGCCCCGCCCGCGGGGCGCCTGCTGCTGGCCAGCGAGGCAGGCGCGCCGGCCGGCTGCGCGGCGCTGCGGCGCCTGGACGCGCAGACCGGCGAGATGAAGCGGCTGTACGTGCGGCCGGCCTATCGCGGGCGCGGCCTGGGCAGGCAGCTCGCCGCGGCCGTGATCGATGCGGCGCGCGAGACGGGCTACGCGTCGCTGGTGCTCGACACCCTGCCGAAGATGGCTAGCGCGATCGCGCTTTACCGCGCGCTGGCTTTCGCGCCGCGCGGCCCCTATTCCGCGCAGCCGACGCCGGGGGCGATCTTTTTCGAGCGCCGACTCTAGCAATGCGCTCGAGTAGCGCCGTGGTCGAGCGCTGGTGCTCGAACGGAATGGAGTGCACCGCTCCGCCGCGCGCGAGCACTTCGCGCGCGCCGACGATGCGCTCGACCGGCCAGTCGCCGCCCTTCACCAGCACTTCAGGCCGGCAGGCGGCGATCAGCGCGGCGGGCGTGTCCTCGTCGAACCAGGTCACGGCGTCCACCGGCTCGAGCGCAGCCACCAGCGCGAGGCGGTCCGCGAGCGCGTTCAGCGGGCGCCCCGGCCCCTTGCCGAGGCGCCGCGCCGACGCATCGCCGTTCAACGCCACCAGCAGGGCCGCGCCCAGCGCGCGCGCACGCGCCAGGTACGTGGCATGGCCGCGATGCAGGATGTCGAAGACGCCGTTGGTGAACACCAGCGGCCGCGCCAGGCGCGCGCACCAGCG
Organism: Burkholderiales bacterium; assembly: GCA_035718125.1. Taxonomy (GTDB): domain Bacteria; phylum Pseudomonadota; class Gammaproteobacteria; order Burkholderiales; family SG8-39; genus JAABQT01. The sequence goes on from DASTHP010000070.1 coordinate 3,675, forward strand.
CGCCACTTCACCGGGCGCCACGATCTTGCGCTCGAACGCAGGGGGCCCCACGGCAGGCTAGGGCGAAGACCGGGGGCGCTGCTCGGCCGGCTTGGGCGGCGGCGGCGGCACGCAGATGGCGTCCGTCGGCTTGCAGTACTCGAACATCTTGACCACCTTGCGCACGCCGCTGGTGGTGCGCGCGAGCTCCACGGCGTCGGTGGCCTCCTGCTCCGTGACCACGCCGAGCAGGTAGACCACGCTCGCCTCGGTCACCACTTTGACGTGGATGGCGTTGAACTTGCCGGAATTGAGGAAGCGCGTCTTCACGCTGGTGGTGAGGAAGGTGTCGTTGGAGCGCGAAGTGGCCGAGGAAATGCCGGCGACCTGCAGGTCGTTGGTCACGCCGAGCACGTTGGTCACGCCGCGCACGATCGTCTCGATCTCACCCCGCGCCGCCTCGTCGGGCACCTCCCCGGTGAGCAGCACGTAGCGGTTGTAGGCGGTGACGTTGACGTGCACGCGGCTGCCGAAGCGGTCGTCGATGCGGTTGCCGGCGCGCAGCTCGATCGTCTGGTCTTCGAGCTGCGCGCCGGTCGTGCGCCGGTCTTCGAAAGCGACGACCGCCGCGCCCGCGCCGACCATCACCATCGGCGCACAGCCTTGCAGCAGGACAGCCGCCAGCAGCGCCGACGCCAGCAGGAAACCCGGGGTTCTCATGTCTTGGCTCCGAAAAGCAGGTGGTCGATGCCGTCGCACAGGCAGTGCAACGTCAGCAGGTGGACCTCCTGGATGCGCATCGTGCGCTCGTGCGGCACGCACACATGCACGTCCTCCGGCCCGAGCAGCGCCGCCATCTTGCCGCCGCCGCGGCCGGTGAGCCCCACGCAGCGCAGGCCCAGCTCGCGCGCGGCACGCAGGGCGCCGAGCACGCTCGCCGAATTGCCGGAAGTGGAAATTGCCAGCAGCACGTCGCCTTTGCGGCCGAGCGCGCGCAGCTGCTTCTCGAACACCTGCTCGTAGCTGTAGTCGTTGGCGATCGAGGTGAGGTTCGAGGTGTCGGTGGTCAGCGAGAGCGCCGCCAGCGGCGGCCGCTCGCGCTCGAAGCGGTTGACCAGCTCGGCGGCAAAGTGCTGCGCGTCGGCGGCGGAGCCGCCATTGCCGCAGGCGAGGATCTTGCCGCCCGCGCGCAGCGACGCGCACATCAGCTCGACGGCGCGCGCGATCGGGCCGGCGAGCGGCTGCGCCGCGGCCTGCTTCAGTCTTGCGCTGTCGGCGAAGTGCGCCGCGATCCGATCGGCGAGTCCTGCGCCCGGTTCGGCGTGGCCCATGCCGGCGATTTTACACGCTCGACGCGCCCCGCTACTCGACGTATACCTCGAAGCGCACGCGCCGCGCGGGATTCGCATGCGGCTCCAGGCGCGAGATGCGCGCGCGCAGCGGCTCGCCGCGGTCCAGGCCCCACGCCAGCGCCGCGTTGTCGCGGCGCGGGACGTAGCCGAGCTTCCAGCCCCGCCAGTGCACGCGCACGGCATTGGCATCGTGCGGGTTGTCGGGCTCGCGCGACAGCTCGAGCGCGTCGCCCACGCGCAGCAGCGGCCACACTTGCGCCGCGTCCGCATAGCGGTAGCCGGCGAGCGGCGATTCCTGCACCAGCAGCCGCAGGCTCGGCGCGCGCTCTTCGCCGTGCGCGCAAGCGGCCGCGGCGAGCAGCGTGGCTGCCAGCCATCTATTCGCCGAACGCATTGCGAATCCACTGCACGCGCGAGGGCGCCAGAGCGTCGAGCAGCAGCACGTCGAAGCGGCAGGCGACCGTGCCGCGTGCCGCGAGGTACAGGCGTGCCGCCGCCACGAGGCGCGCTCGCTTGGCCGCGGTGACCGACTCGGCGGCGCCCCCATAGCGCGCTTCGCGGCGCAGCCGCACCTCCGCGAACACCAGCGTGCCGCCTTCCTCGGCCACTAGGTCGATCTCGCCCAGGCGGCAGCGCCAGTTGCGCGCCAGGATGCGCAGGCCCGCCCGGCGCAGCAGGTCGGCGCACAAGTCCTCGGCCCTCTGACCCTGCAGGTTCATGCCGCCCTCCGTTTGCCCTCCGACTAACGGATCAGCACAATCGGGCGTTGACCGAGGTTTCCCCACTCATGTCCGGCATCCTCTACGTCGTCGCCACGCCGATCGGCAACCTGGCCGACGCCAGCCCACGCGCGCTGGAGACGCTGCGCGCGGCGGACCTGCTCGCCTGCGAAGACACGCGCACCACGCGCTCGTTGCTCGCCCGGCACGGCATCGAGCGCCCCGCCTTCGCGCTGCACGCGCACAACGAGCGCGCCGCCAGCGCCAAGCTGCTGGCCGCGCTACGCGAAGGCCGCAGCGTCGCGCTGGTGACCGACGCGGGCACGCCCGGGATCTCCGACCCGGGCGCCCTGCTGGTCGGCGAGGCGCACCGGGCCGGCATCCGGGTGGTGCCGGTGCCCGGGCCGAACGCGGCGGTCGCTGCCTATTCGGCCGCGGGCTTTGTCGCGGACCGGTTCGTGTTCGCCGGATTCCTGCCGGCGAAGGCCGCCGCGCGTCGCAAGGCCCTGCAGTCGCTCGATCTGCCATGGCCGGTGATCCTGTACGAAGCGCCCCATCGCGTGCTGGAGACGGTCGGCGACCTGGTGCAGCAGCTCGGCGGCGAGCGCGAGATCGTGATCGCCCGCGAGCTCACCAAGAAGTTCGAGGAAGTCGCGCGCCTGCCGCTGGCGCAGGCCGCCGCCTGGCTGCAGGCGCATGCGCACCGGCAGCAGGGCGAGTTCGTCCTGGTGCTCGGTCCCGGCCCGGTGAAGGAAGGCGACGCTGCGCAGGCCGGACACGTCCTCGAGGTGCTGCTCGGGTCGCTGCCGGCGAGCGAGGCGGCGCGGCTCGCCGCGCGCATCACCGGCATGCCGCGCAACGCGCTCTACAAGCTGGCGCTCGCGCGCACCAAGTAAAATCGCGGCCGTGGATCGCCTGACGCTCATCCGGCCGGACGACTGGCACCTGCACCTGCGCGACGGCCCGCAGATGGCGGCCGTGCTGCCGGACAGCGCGCGGCGCTTCGCGCGCGCCATCGTGATGCCGAACCTCAAGACCCCGGTGCGCACGGTCCAGAAAGCGCTCGCCTATCGCGAGCGCATTCTCGCCGCGCTCCCCGCGGGCATGGCCTTCGAGCCGCTGATGACGCTCTACCTCACCGATGACACGCCGCCCGAGGAGATCGCGCTGGCACGTCGCTCCGGGCAGGTGCACGGCGTGAAGCTCTACCCGGCGGGCGCCACCACGCATTCGGATGCGGGCGTGACGCGCATCTCGCGCTGCTTCCACACGCTGGAGAAGATGGAGGAGCAAGGCATGCCGCTCCTCGTGCACGGCGAGGTCACCGACCCGGAAGTGGACGTGTTCGACCGCGAAGCGGTGTTCCTCGAGGAGGTGCTCGGGCCGCTGCTCGGGCGCTTTCCGGGCCTGCGCGTGGTGCTCGAGCACATCACCACGCGGCAGGCGGCGCAGTTCGTGGAAGTCACCGGACCCAACGTCGCCGCGACCATCACCGCGCACCACCTGCTGCTCAACCGCAACGCCCTGTTCCAGGGCGGCATTCGCCCGCATCATTATTGCCTGCCGGTCCTCAAGCGCGAAGAGCATCGCGAGGCGCTGGTGGCCGCCGCGACTTCGGGCAATCCGAAGTTCTTCCTGGGCACCGACAGCGCACCGCACGCGCGCGACACCAAGGAAGCCGCCTGCGGCTGTGCCGGCGTCTACACGGCGCACGGGGCGCTCGAGCTCTACGCCGCCGCCTTCGAGGAAGCAGGCGCGCTGGACAAGCTGGAGGGCTTCGCCAGCCGCTTCGGGCCGCAGTTCTACCGGCTGCCGGTCAATACCGGCCGCATCACTCTCGCGCGCGGCGAATGGAAGGTGCCCGCCTCGCTGCCTTTCGCCGCTGGCGAGCTGGTGCCGCTGCGCGCCGGCGAGACGATTCCCTGGAAACTCGCGTAGCGCTCCCCATCGATCGCCTCGCCCACCCGATCTTCGCTCCGCTGCGCCCCTGGCTGGAGGAACTCGGGACGGCGCCTTCGCTCGCGGCGCTGAACGCGGCGGCGCAATGCCAGGCGCTGCGCACCGCGAGCGGGCGACCCGTGCGCTTCGTGCCGCCCTCCGGCACGGATCCGTACTACGAGATCCACCTGTTCGAGACCGGCCACGTGCAAACGCGCGCCGGCAACCGGCACGATCTGTTCAACGCCCTGTGCTGGCTCGCGTTCCCCCTCACCAAGGCGCGCATCAACGCGCTGCACGCCGCCCAGATGCCGCGCGAAGGCGGGCAGCGCGGCCGTCTGCGCGACCTGCTGACCATCCTTGACGAAGGCGGCGCGCTGGTGGCCTGCGCCGACGATGCGCTGAACGCGCTGATCCGGGAGTTCCGCTGGAAGGAGTTGTTCTGGCAGCAGCGCGAGCGCGTGCTAGCCGCGATGCGCTTCGTGGTGCTCGGCCACGCCGTGCTGGAGCAGGCGCTGGCGCCCTGGCCTGGGATCACCTGCAAAGTCCTGTTCGTGGATCCCGCGCGCGACGCCGACGCGCAGGCCGCCGAGTGGCTCGCGCGCCTGCCCGAGGATGCCAGCCCGCGATTGCTGGCACCGCTGCCGGTGTTCGGCTATCCGGGCTGGTTGCCGGGTGGCGACACCGCTGCGTTCTACGACGACACGCGCTTTTTCCGCCCGCTCGGGGATTCGGCGAGCAGCGCGCGGTAGAATGCGCGCGGGAGATGGCCAGGCAGCCGCTGTGGCGACACAGAGGAAAGTCCGGGCTCCACAGAGCGGGATGCGGGGTAACGCCCCGGCGCGCATAACCGCCGCGCAAGCGGCGCGAAGGCGACGAATAGGGCCACAGAGACGAGT
>DASTHP010000071.1:0-19506 GCA_035718125.1 Burkholderiales bacterium
GGTGCCGGCGCGCGTGAGGCGCAATTACTTCTTGAACGCTGCCGCGCCGATGACGTCTTTGCCCGAGACGAAATCGCTGATGTGGTAGCCAAGCCCCGCGCGCTCGGCAGCCGTGCCGGCAAAAAAGCCGTTGACCAGCGCACCGCAGCCGCTGGCGCATGCACCGCCAGTGCCAGAGGTCGTGAGCCCGTTTCCGGTGGAGCCGAAGATGAAATTGCTCGAAATCTGCGCAGTGCCGCCCACAACGTATCCCTTGCCGTCCGGCATGGCGGCATTGAGGTTCACTCCCACCGTGAGCCTGCCGAAGTCTACGTTGAGGCTGCCCGTCAACGTCCCGGGCGCAGTGCTGCCATCGATGTAAGTCGGCGACGTCGCGCCAAGCAAGGTGTAGGTCGCGGAACCGACCGTAGGCATCTGCGCGGTCGGCATGCCGACGACGTAGTGCAGTCCCTGGTTCGCGCTGTAGTTCTCGTTGACGTCAACCAAGCCGCTGATGTTTGCCTTGCCCGTGACATTGCCCGTCCAGCGCCCCCAGGCGACGATGCCGTCGTTGCCGAAGTCGGTGATCGACGTGCCGTTGGAGGTGAGAATCTGGCCGAACGAGTCCGAAATGGACGTCAAGCGACCGGCCGCATCGAACGTTGCTGTCGCGCCTTGCGTGAAGGTCATCTGGGGGCCGCCGGACCAGCTGTAGGCGACTGTCCCCAGGTACCCCGAGCCGCTTTGCAGCAACTGCCCGCTCGTTGCCACAAGCACGGGATCCCCGGTATCGGTTCTTTGGTCGCCCTGTACGTACTCCGCCTTGTCCTCCACCGGCGGTGGCGTCGGTCCCGCGAAGGGGACGGCAGCGGTTTCCTGCGGCGCCTGTTTGGGATCGGCGGGCGCGAGCCCGGAGACGCCAGCCGGGATGTCGATCGAGCCCGAGGGATTGGCGAGGAACCAGATGCCGCTGGTGCCCTGTACCAGCGTGGAACCGTCCGGCAGGATCTGGATCAGCCCGCCAGTGCCGCGGATACCGACCGTGGCAGTCGGGGTGCCGACTTGGTAGCGGTTGCGGTTGACGCGCCCGACCAGCCCGGTGACGGTGCGCATCGCACCCTTCACCAGCGAGTAGAACGCGCTCTCCGTGCCATCCGTCTTGCCCTCAAAGCGATAGTTCTTGATGCCCCATTCGGTATTGGGCTGCAGCGAGATGTAGGCGCCGTCCGTCATCCGGATCTGCACGCGCCCGTCGGTGGTGCGCACGACGTCGCCCGTATCCAGCTCGCTGCCGCGCGTCGCGGGCCGCGTGCGGCCGTCGGCGCCCGTCACGCTCGCGCCGCCGAAGGCGAACTCCACGCGCCCTGCGGCTGCACTGGCCTCGATCGCGAAGGCGGCCGAGATCAGCGCCAGGAGCATCCGGTTGCGGTTCAGTCGAAATGGCGTCGCTGCGATCATGGCATTCTCCATGGGCTTTGCAGTTGCATCATGGGGATCATGCGGGATTGTCAAACGGCGGTCGTTCCCCGGACAGGCATTTGTTCACGCGCGCCGGCCTTCGATCAAAAATTGAAGCGCAAGGCCACGCTCGAGACCGTGCGGTCGAAGTCGTTCAGCGGGATGTTCGAGCGGTTGTCGGTGTAGGCGATCTGCGCCAGCACGGTGGTGCCGGGCCGCCACAGGTAGCTCACGCCCGCGATCACGTCCATCTGCTCGTCCTCGCGCTCGACGAAGAACAGCGGCTCGGGCCCGCCGTACTTGCGCAGCTCGTAGGACGCCGTGGCAAACGTCGACCACCCACCGCCCAGGCGGAGCTGGCCGCCCGCGCGCACGCCCAGGGGGGTGTGCCCCAGGTGCGGATAGGCGTCGTCCAGGGCCTTTTCCTCGCCGCCGTAGAGGCTCGCGAAGACCGCCGGCGAGTACGCGCCACTGAAGGCATGCGCAATCGCGACGCCGGCAATGCTGCGGTCGGCGTCCCGCACGGGCTGGGTTTCGTATCGCAGTTGCGCGTACTGGCCAAACACCGAAACCTGGGTCCGCTCGTCGAAGGCATGCTGCCACTGCGCAATGCCGCCGACGGCGTCGCGGTACTGTTCCGCGTTCACGCCGAAGTACTGGGCTTGAAGTCCAACGGTGAAGGCGTCCAGCCCGCGCGTGTAGCGCACCCCGAGGCTGGCGTCTACCGTGTCCGTGTTGAAGACCGTAATGTCGGTGTTCCTGCGCAGGGTTGCGGCGATGCCGCCGATCAGCGACCACGGCTGGCTGAGCTTGCGCGTGAAATTCACGCCGCCGGCGAGGTTGAAGAACTGGTCGCCGCGCTCGACGAGGGTCGGGTCCAGAGTGAAGGCCGCCCCGCCGAGCCCCGGGATCGCGATCTGCGAGCTGGCCGTGGCACTGGCGACGTTGCTGTCGTAGCCGGCGCTCAACTCGATGAAGCCGTCGACGCGCGTGCCTTCCGCCGCCGCGATCGCGGAGAGGAAACGGTCGACCGTCGCCCTGGCCTCATCCGGGATCGAATACCGGCGCACCGCCTCGAACTCCCGGCGCGCTGCCTCGCGCTCGCCCATCACGTAAAAGGCGCGGGCGATCTCGGCTCGGGCGAGGGCATTGTCCGGCTGCAGCGCGAGCACGCGCTCGAGCGCGAACACCGCGCGCTCGGGGTCGCCCGCATCGAGCGCCGCGATGCCGAGCAAGTAGTCGTACTGGGGATCCCCCGCGCGCTGCGGCTCCAGCGGCAGCAGCAGGTCGTAGGCAGCTTTCGCCTCACCCCGCTTGACCAGTGCTGCGGCGCGGTCTGTGACCGCATCGGCCAGCGCGTGCGCGGAAAGCAGCGTGAAAGCCAGTGCGACGAAAGCGCGCAGGGCAGCTGTGGCAAATGTCATCGTCGAAGACCCTCAGCGGTGAAAACGCGCGGGGCAGTCTAGCATGGCGCCATGCGCAATCCAGGTTGCGCGGCGCAGCGGACGGCCACGCTATGGCACGATACCGGCCATGACGATCTCTCTCGAATTCCTGATGAACGTCGCCGCCGACGTCGGCGAGCTGATGACGATGGGCGGCGGGCCGCTGGGCGAGCGGCGCGTCGTGGCGATCGCGGGCGGCACGTTCGAGGGCCCACAGCTGCGCGGGACGATCGTACCGGGCGGCGCAGACTGGCAGATCGCGCGTGCCGACGGCGTGCTCGACATCGATGCCCGGTATGCGCTGCGCACGGACGGCGGCGCCTTGATCCGCGTGGTGAGCCAAGGCTACCGCCACGGCTCGCCCGAGGTGCTCGCTGCCCTCGGGCGGGGTGAAGACGTGCCGCGGGAGAAGTACTTCTTTCGCACGGTAATGCGCTTCGAGACGGGCGCGCCCGATCTCGCGTGGCTCAACCGCACGATCGCGATCGCCACCGCGCAGCGCAAGGCGCGCCAGGTGCTGCTCGAGGTCCACCGGCTTCTCTGAAGCGCGGCGCGGCACCCCGCCGCGGCGGGCCTAGGGCCGCTCGAGCGGCGGCTCGTCCATCAGCGCGCTTTGCTCGCGCAGCTCGAGGATGCGATCCTGCCAGTAGCGGTGCGTGCCGAACCAGGGGAACCCCGCCGGGAACGCCGGGTCGTCCCAGCGCCGGGCGATCCAGGCGCAGTAGTGCACGAGGCGCAGCGTGCGCAGGGCTTCGAGCAGGTGCAATTCGCGCCCGTCGAACTCGCGAAACTGCTCGTAGCCCGCGAGCACCCAGCCAAGCTGTTGCGACATCGCGGCACGCTCGCCCGAGAGCAGCATCCAGAGGTCCTGCACCGCCGGGCCCGTGCGCGCGTCGTCGAAGTCCACGAAGTGCGGCCCCTGGTCGGTCCACAGGATGTTGCCGGCGTGGCAGTCGCCGTGCAGCCTGAACACCGGCAGGCGGCCCGCGCGCTCGTAGCAGCGCGCCACGCCCTGCAGGGCGAGGTCCACCGTGCTTTGCCACGCCTCGCGCAGATCGGGCGGCACGAAGTCGTGCGCGAGCAGCCAGTCGCGCGGCTCGCGGCCGAAGGTCTCGGCATCGAGCGCCGGTCGCTCGGCGAAGGGCCGCACGGCGCCCACGGCGTGGATGCGGGCGATGAAGCGCCCGATCCACTGCAGGGTATCGCGGCGGTCCAGTTCTGGCGTACGGCCGCCGCGCCGGGGGAACACGGCGAAGCGGAAACCCGCATGCTCGGAGAGCGTCTTGCCGTTCAGCGCGAGCGGTGGCACTGCAGGCACCTCGCGCTCGGCGAGTTCCGCGACGAACGCGTGCTCTTCGAGGATCTGCGCGTCGCTCCAGCGTGCCGGGCGGTAGAACTTCGCGACCACGGACGACATCGGCGCTTCCTGCGACGATGTCGTGACGGCGTCCTCCAGCCACACCTGGTAGACGCGATTTTCGTAGCTGTTCAGCGCGAGCAGCCGCCCGTCGCCGCGCAGGCCCGCGCCCTCGAGCGCGTCGAGCACGGTCTCCGGGGTGAGGCCGGCATAAGGGGCGCTCGTGGTCATCGGATCGCTTAGACTAGCACCCGCGATGAAAGCCTCGGCCGAGAACGTCGTCGAGATCGACGACCTGCATTTCGCCTACAACGCGAATGTCGTGTTCCGCGGTCTGTCGCTCAAGGTGCCGCGCGGCAAGGTGGTGGCGATCCTCGGCACCAGCGGCTGCGGCAAGTCCACGCTGCTCAAGCTCATCGGCGGCCAGCTGCGGCCCGCGCGCGGTGCGGTGCGCGTGAACGGCGAAGTGGTGCACGCGCTGGACACCGACGCGCTCTACGCCATGCGGCGCAAGATGGGCATGATGTTCCAGTCGAGCGGCCTGTTCACCGATCTCACGGTGTACGAGAACATCGCCTTCCCGATCCGCGAGCACACCACGATGCCCGAGGAGTTGTTGCGCGCCCTGGTGCTGATGAAGCTGCACGCGGTGGGCCTGCGCGGGGCGCACGGCATGCGCACGGGCGATCTCTCGGGCGGCATGACGCGGCGCGTGGCGCTCGCGCGCGCGATCGCCATGGACCCGATGCTCACCATGTACGACGAACCCTTCGCCGGGCTCGACCCCATCTCGCTCAATGTCATCGCGAGCCTGATACGGCGGCTCAACGACGCGCTGGGTGCGACCTCCATCATCGTGACCTACGACGTGAGCGAGTCGCTGAAGATCGTGGACTACCTGTACGTGATCTCGGACGGCGTGACGATCGGCCAGGGCACGCCGGCCGAGCTGCTTGCCTCGGCGGACCCTCGCATCCAGCAGTTCCTGCACATGCAGCCCGACGGGCCGGTGAAGTTCCACTACCCCGCCCGCCCGATCAAAGCCGACCTCCGGCTATAGGGCAGGCCGCAGGCCTGCACGCAAGGAGCGGGTAACGGGGGAACCTCGGTTCCCCTGTTCCGAGCTTACGCTTTGGCGTCCTTCGGAATGAACTTCAACGCGACGCCGTTGTTGCAGTAGCGCAGGCCGGTGGGCGGCGGGCCGTCCTTGAAGACGTGCCCGTGGTGCCCGTCGCAGCGCTTGCAGCGGTACTCGGTGCGCGGGTAGATCAGGTAGTAGTCGGTCTTGGTCGTGAACACGTCCGGAATGGTGGTGAAGAAGCTCGGCCAGCCGGTGCCGCTGTCGAACTTCATCGCTGACGTGAACAGCGGCAGGTCGCAGCCCGCGCAGACGAACACGCCTGCGCGCTTTTCGCGGTCCAGGGGGCTGGTGCCCGCGCGCTCGGTGCCGTCCTCGCGCAAGACGTTGTAGGCGGCGGGCGAGAGACGCTTGCGCCACTCGTCCTTGGAGAGCTTGACCGGTTCGGCGGCCGAGGGCACTGCCGCGCCGGCGGGGAGGAACGTCTTCCAGTTCTTTTGCAGCTCGTCGACCATCGCCATTCCTTTCTTCTGCGCGTGCGCCAGCCAACTCCACCCCGCGAGCGGGGCAGTGGCGAGCGCCTTGAGCAACGTCCGTCGGTTCATGGGGCCTCCTTGGCAAGTTTAGTCGAAACCGCAGCCCGCACCTGACAGCGGCAAGCGTTCGCCGGGGCCGGCGCCCGAAAACGAGAACGGCCAGCGGGGGCTGGCCGTTCGACTGCGGCGGGCGCGCCGGGTTCCGGCGCGCCCGCTCCTCGTGCCCGCTAGTAGCCGGCGTTGCTCGCGATCACCGCGCCGAGCACGGTGCCGATGATCAGGCCGCCGAGCACGTCGTGCGAGCTGTGGTTGCGGTAGACCACCACCGGGGGCTGCTGCACCACCACCGGACGATGCACGACCACCGGGCGGTGCACGACCACAGGGCGGCGCTCATACACCGGGCGGTGCACGACCACGGGGCGGTGCGCTCGTTCCCAGCCGCGCGCCTGGTAGGGCGCCTGCTTGTGCACGACGACCGTGCGCTCCGAGGGGCGGCTGTACCGGTAGCCGTCCGCGAATGCGGGGGCGGCAGCGAGCAGCGACGCGGTGGCAACTGCAGCAAGCGCGATTCTGTTCTTCAGCATGACGGTCTCCTTTTCGTTGGTCCGGCGCTTCCATTAACGCCGGGGCCGAGACATCGTCGACCCGGGGGGCTGTCACGTGTGTTTCCAGTTGTAAGTTGCGTAACGCGGCGCGCCCGCGCGCCGTGGGGGCCGCGGCCAACCGCCGCGCACCGGCGTGAACTAGTTCCGTTTGCGGAACGACCGCCCGCGCCGCGCCCGCCGGACGGGCTTGCGTCGCGCCTTGCGGATCCGTGGCTTGCGGTACTGCTGCAGGAGGCCCGCCGCTCGCTCGAAAGGGTCGCGGCGCGTGACTTGCTTCAATTGGCGGCGGCTGGCGAGCCGGAAATGGCGCAGGTCGTCCAGCGTCTCGGCCACCTCCCAGGCGTGCTCCGCGCCGCTTGACCAGACCGCGGGATCCGCGTGGCGCAGGTCGTAGGGCACCGAGTACTCGCGCAGCGTCTTGTGGTCGCGTCGGTTGCAGTACTCGTGAAAGTAGGAAAGGGCCAGCTCGCGCAGGGTGCGGTACACCGGGTCGCGCCAGCGCAGGAACACGCCGTTCGTCTTGGAGATCGCCCCCCAGCAGCCGTTGCGGCGGAAAAGGGCCACCACGTGGTCGTAGTCTCGCTCGGCGCGCATGTCCAGGAGCAGCGGCGGCTCGCCGTGCACCCACAGCGCGGCTGCTGCGAGCATCGCACCCTCGATGCAGTGGGCGCTCCGCGTGCGCAGCACCTCGCGCACCGAGCGGCAAGTGTCGCCATTGGGCTCGAAGTTCTGCTTCAGGCCGAAAAGAAAGTCCTGGATCTTGCGAGGGGTATTGAGCCGGCGCAGCACCGCGAACTCGGCCTTGGTGAGGCCGAGGTCCTCGCGCCGCGCAAAGCGCTTCCGGGCAAGCATGGGGAGATCTTGACACGGGCGGCGCGGCGGGTTGATACTTAACCTTATGGTTCAGTATCAGGACGCCAGCCTCGACCGCGTGTTCGGCGCGCTCGCCGATCCGACGCGCCGCAAGGTGCTCGAGAGCCTCGGGCAGGGCGGCAGCCTCGCGGTGTCGGAGCTCGCCGAGCCGCACGGCATGTCGCTGCCCGGCTTTCTCAAGCACCTGCGCGTGCTCGAGGACGCGGGCCTCATCGCACGCAACAAGGAAGGTCGCGTGGTGAGCTGCGAGCTCTCGGCCGCGCCGATGAAGGCCGCCGCGGCCTGGATGCAGAGATACGAGAAGTTCTGGACCGACAAGCTCGACGCGCTCGCGCGCTACCTGTATCAGCAGGAGGAGTTGCAGACATGGAAACAGCCCGCCTCGCCGAAAAGCCCTCCCTCGTCCTCACGCGCTTCTACCCCGTCGAGCCGGAAAAGGTCTGGCAGGCGTGGACCGACCCGGAAGCGCTGAAGCGCTGGTGGGGGCCCGGCGGCGCGGCGCCCGTGGCCGTCGCCGACCTCGACCTGCGCAAGGGCGGGCGCTTCCGCATCGTCTTCGGCGGCGCGCAAGGCACGGAACACGAGGTGCAGGGCAGCTACCGGGAGGTCGTGCCCAACAGAAGGCTCGTCTTCACCTGGACCTGGCCGAGGACGACGCCCGAGCGCGAGTCGGTGGTCACCATCGAGCTGAAGAAGGTGCCGCGCGGCACCGAGCTGCTGTTCCGCCACGAGCAGCTCTTCGACGAGTCGGTGCGCGACGGGCACCGCCGCGGCTGGACCGAGTCGCTCGTCAAGCTCGAGCGCCTGCTCCTCGCGGAGCGCCCGAAGCTCACGCTCAAGCGCTTCTACCCCGTCGCGCCGGAAAAGGTGTGGCGCGCCTGGACCGAGGCAACCGCGCTGCGCCAGTGGTTCGGCCAGGCGGATTCTCCCGGCTGGATCGGCGAGCTCGACGTGCGCGCCGGCGGCACTTTGCGCCTCGTGCTGCGCGATCCCGAGGGGATCAATCACGACATCCGCGGCGTCTACCGCGAGGTGGTGCCGCATCGACGGCTGGTGTTCACCTGGAACATTCACGACGCGCCGCCCGAGGCCGAGTCGGTCGTGAGCGTCGTGCTCAGCCCGGTGCCCGGTGGCACCGAGCTCGAATTCACCCTCGACCCGGTGTTCGATGCGCGCGCGGCCGATGGCTGGCGTGGCGCCTTGAAGCGGCTCGAGGCATTCGCTTCAACACTCTAGCGACCAGCGAAAGGAGCAACTCATGGCTTACGTGGACGGTTTCGTGACGCCGGTGCCGAAGAAGAAGCTCGCGGCGTACAAGCGCGTCGCGACGAAGATGGGCCGCATCATGCGCGAGCACGGCGCGCTCGAGTTCCGCGAGTGCGTCGCGGACGACGTGAAGTGGGGCAAGCGCACCTCGTTTCCGCGCGCGGTCAAGCAGCGCGCCGGCGAGACGGTGTTCTTCTCCTACATCGTCTACAAGTCGCGCGCGCACCGCGACCGCGTGAATGCGCGCGTGATGAAGGACAAGCGCGTGCTGCCGATGATGGACCCGAAGACCTTCCCGTTCGACGGCAAGCGCATGATCTATGGCGGCTTCCGCGTGCTGGTGGACAAATGAGCGCCACCGCCCCGTTCGTCATCACGCGCGTGGTGGCCGCGCCGCGCGCGCGCGTCTGGCAGGCCTGGACCGAGGTCGAGCACCTGCAGCACTGGTGGGGCCCGAAGGGCTTCGTGGTGGCGCACTGCACGGTGGACCTGCGCCCCGGCGGGCTGATGCACTACCGCCTGCGTTCGCCCGAAGGCGGCGACATGTGGGGCCGGTTCCTGTTTCGCGAGATCGTCAAGCCCGAGAAGCTCGTCTGGGTGAACTCGTTCTCCGACGACAAAGGCGGCATCACGCGCCATCCGATGGCGCCGGGCTGGCCGCGCGAGATGCTCACCACGGTCACCTTCGCCGAGCAAGGCAAGGGCACGCTCATCACGGTGAGCTGGGTGCCGATCAACGCCACCGAGGACGAGCGCCGCCAGTTCGACGAGGGCCGCGCCAGCATGAACCAGGGCTGGAGCGGGACCTTCGAGAATCTCGAGCATTTCCTGGCGCTATGAACCCCGCCCGGTCCGACCCGCGGCGCGAATACACCGTCAACGCGGAGCGCGTCTACGACGCGCCGCGCGAGCGCGTGTTCGCAGCGTGGACCCGCGCCGAGCACCTCGCGCACTGGTTCGGGCCGCGCGGCTTCACGATCCACTCTTGCGAGGCCGACGCGCGCCCCGGGGGCCTGTTCCGCCTGTGCATGCGCTCGCCCCAGGGGCAGGACTACTGGGTGCGCGGCAGCTTCCGCGAGGTGGCGCCGCCCGGGCGCGTGGTGATCCATTGCTTTGCCGACGACGCGCGCGGCGTGCAGCGCCTGGAGGAAGTGATCACCGTGTCGCTTGCCGACGAAGGCAGCAGGACGCGCCTCAAGCTGCATGCCACGGCCGCCGGCACCGGCCCCGAGGCCGCGGCGATGCTCGCCGGCATGGAGCAGGGCTGGAGCGAGACGCTCGACCGGCTGCGCGAGCGCAGCCGCACGATCAACTGAAGCAAGACCCGTATTCACACCCCGGAGAAAGGAAACGCATCATGCTGGTGAAGATCCTCATTGGTGTTGCCGTCATCATCGTCGCGTTGGCGGCGTACGTCGCCACGCGCCCGGATGAGTTCAGCGTGTCGCGCTCGGCGAGCTTCGCCGCGCCGGCGCCGGCGGTATTCGCGCAGGTGAACGAGTTGCGCAAGTGGAAAGCCTGGTCGCCGTGGGCGAAAAAGGACCCGAGCGCGAAGGAGACCTACGACGGTCCGGCCGCCGGCGCGGGCGCGAGCATGGCGTGGGCCGGCAACAAGGAAGTGGGCGAGGGTCGCATGACCATCGTCGAGAGTCGTGCCGCGGAGCTGGTGCGCTTCAAGCTCGAGTTCTTCAAGCCCTTCGCCGCCACCAACAGCGCCGAGTTCGCGTTCAAGGAGGAAGGCGGGCGCACGGCAGTGACCTGGACGATGCGCGGGCAGAACAATTTCATCGGCAAGGCGATGTGCCTGGTCTTCGACATGGACAAGATGGTCGGCGGCGATTTCGAGAAGGGTCTCGCCGGCATCCGCCAGATCGTCGAAGCGAAGACCTGAGCGGGGGGCGCCATGCAGATCCAGCCGTATCTGTTCTTCGAAGGCCGCTGCGACGACGCGCTCGCCTGGTACCAGAAGGCGCTCGGCGCCAAGGTGGAGGCGCTGATGCGCTACAAGGACAATCCCAGCCCCGAGCACAACCCGCCGGGCGCCGCGGAGAAGGTCATGCACTGCAACTTCCGCGTGGGCGATACGCAGGTGATGGCCTCCGACGGCAACTGCTCGGGCAAGCCCGGCTTCCAGGGATTCGCGCTCACGCTCAACGCGCGCGATGAAGCGGAAGCGCGGCGCCTGTTCGCGGCGCTCGCCGACGGTGGGCAGGTGCAGATGCCGCTGGGCAAGACCTTCTTCTCGCCTGCCTTCGGCATGGCCACCGACAGGTTCGGCGTCATGTGGATGGTGATCGTGCCGGCGGCATCGCAGCCCGCCTGATCGCGGTGCCTCTGACTTCGGGACAGCCCATGGAAAGAAACCTTGCAGGCGAGCCGCGCTACGGCTGGATGGTCGTTGCCGTCGGTGCCCTGATGACTTGCATCGCCTTCGGCGCCGTGTTCGCGCTCGCGGTGTTCCTGCAGCCGATGTCGGACACGACCGGCTGGTCGCGCGCCGGGATCTCGGGCGCGATGACCCTCGTGTTCCTCGCCATGGGCGTGGGCGGCTTCGTCTGGGGCACGCTCAGCGACCGCTTCGGCGCGCGGCCGGTCGTGCTCGCGGCATCCGTCCTGCTCGCGCTCGGGCTGGCGCTGGCGAGCCGGGCGGGCAGCCTTCTCGAGTTCCAGCTCGCCTACGGCCTGCTCGTCGGCTTTGCCGCCGGCGGCTTCTTCCCGCCGTTCATCGCAGTGGTCAGTAACTGGTTCGACCGCCACCGCGCATTGGCCGTCTCGCTCACCACCGCGGGCGTGGGCGTCGCGCCCATGACGATGTCGCCCTTCGCGGCCTGGCTGCTCGAGGGGCAGGGCTGGCGCGGCGCGCAGATGACGATCGCGATCCTTGCCGCGCTCGTCCTCGTGCCCGCGTCGCTGCTGGTGCGCCAGCCCCCCGCGCCAGCCACCGGCGCGGTCTTGCCGGCGGCGGGTGCGGGCAGCGGCGGGCTGCCGCTCGGCGAGGCGCTGCGCTCGGTGCCGTTCGTCGTGCTGGCGCTTGCCTTCTTCGCCTGCTGCGCGATGCATTCCGGGCCGATTTTCCACACCATCAGCTACGCCATCTTTTGCGGCGTTCCGCCGCTTGCTGCCGTCAGCATCTACAGCCTCGAAGGGCTCGCCGGCCTGGGCGGGCGGGTGTTGTTCGGCCTGCTCGGCGATCGCTACGGCGCCAAGCGCGTGCTGGTCGCCGGGCTGCTGCTGCAGGCGCTTGCCGCCGGCGCCTTCGTCTTCGCGACCCGTCTCAACGAGTTCTACGCAGTGGCTTTCGTGTTCGGGCTCGCGTACGGCGGCGTGATGCCGCTCTACGCGGTGCTGGCGCGCGGCTACTTCGGGCCCGCGATCATGGGCGGCGTGATCGGGGCGGCGTCGCTGATCTCGAGTCTCGGCATGGCCCTCGGGCCGCTTGCCGGCGGCTGGAGCTTCGATTCCTTCGGCACCTACACCTGGCTTTACGTCGGCTCGTTTGCCGTCGGCCTTGTCGCGGTCGCGATCGCGCTCGCGTTCCCGCCGCTGCCGCGCGAGCCGCGAGCGGCGGTCCAGCCCGTGTAGGGGCGTTCCAGCTCGGCAATGCCCCTGTTGCGGGCAGGTATTTCTCCGGTGGGGGCGAAACGCCAACGAAGCGAAACACGATTGAAACACGCGATTTGCCGGTCCTGCCTAGAATGCGGCCCTTGCTGAAATGCCGATCGCCATGCGCACTCTCCTGATCCTCGCTTGCACTGCGGCACTCGCTGCCTGCGGTCCCTCGGGCAACGGCAACGGCGCGCCGCGCGCCGGCATGCCACCCGCGGAAGTCCGCACCGTCACGGTGCAGCCGCAAGCCGTGCCCGCGCCGTTCGAATACACGGGGCAGACTGCCGGCTCACGCGAAGTGGAAGTGCGCGCGCGCGTCACCGGCATCCTGCTCAAGCGCAGTTTCACCGAGGGCGGCGCCGTCAGGCAGGGCCAGTCGCTCTATACGATCGACCCGGCACCGTTCCAGGCGGCCCTCGCACGCGCGGAAGCCGACGTCGGCGTCGCCTCCGCGCGCCTCGACCAGGCCAAGCGCGAATCGGCGCGGCTGCGCACCCTGGTGGCGGACAAGTTCGTGAGCCAGAAGCTGGCCGACGACGCGGCCTCGGCCGAAGCGATCGGCGATGCCGAGCTCAAGGCGGCCCGGGCGCGGCTCACCGAGGCTCGGCTGAATCTCGAGTACACGCGCGTCGAGTCGCCGGTGAACGGCATCGCCAGCCGCTCGCTCCGCTCCGAGGGCACGCTGGTATCGGGTTCCGACGTGCTGCTCACGACCGTGACGCAAGTCGACCCCATCTGGGTCAATTTCGGCATCCCCGACGATGAGCGGCTGCGCCTGCAGCGGGAAACGGACGCCGGGCGCCTGGTGCTGCCCAAGGACGGGCGCTTCGAGGTGACGGTGCGGCTCGCCGACGGCAGCGTCTATGGGCGCACCGGCCGCCTTGCGTTCGCCGACATCCGCATCTCCGGGCAGACCGGCACCAGCGACGCGCGCGCCGAGCTGCCCAACCCCGAGGGCCGCCTGCGCCCGGGGCAATTCGTGCGCGTCACCCTGAGCGGCGCGACGCGGCCGAACGCCGTGCTCGTCCCCCAGCGCGCGGTGCTCGAGGGGCCGCAGGGCAAGTTCGTCTACGTGGTGGATGAGAAGAGCGCCGCGCAGGCGCGCCCGGTCGAAGTCGGCGAGTGGGTGGGCAGCGACTGGATCGTCACCGGCGGGCTGAAGCCCGGCGAGCGCGTGATCATCGACGGCGTGATGCGCATCGGCCCGGGCGCGCCGGTCAAGATCGCCGACGCGGCGGCGCAGAAGCCGGCGGCGGACGCCAAGGCCGCCAAGCCCTAGCGCATGTTCTCGCGCTTCTTCATCGACCGGCCGATCTTCGCGGCGGTGCTCTCGGTGTTCATCGTCATCGCCGGCCTCGCGGCGATGCGCACGCTGCCGATCGCGCAGTACCCGGAGATCGCGCCCCCGGTGGTCACCGTGCGCGCCATCTATCCCGGTGCCTCGGCGACGGTGCTCGAGCAGACGGTCGCGGCGCCGCTGGAGAACCAGATCAACGGCGTCGAGGACATGATCTACATGTCCTCGACCTCCGGCGCGAACGGCATGGTCGAGATCCAGGTGACCTTCGACATCGGCGCCGACGTGGACAAGGCCGCGCTCAACGTCAACAACCGCGTCAAGCAGGCCGAGCCGCGCCTGCCGCTGGAAGTTCGGCGCCAGGGCGTCACGGTGGAGAAGGGGTCCTCGGCGTTCCTCCAGGTGCTCGCCTTCTTCTCGCCGGACGGACGCTACGACGACCTGTACACGTCCAACTACGTGACGCTCAATGTGCTGGATCTGCTCAAGCGCGTGCCGGGCACCACCAACGTGCAGATCTTCGGCGCCAAGGACTATGCGATGCGCATCTGGGTGCGGCCCGACCGCCTTTCGCAGCTGCGCCTGACGCCCAACGACCTGATCCGCGCCATCAACGAGCAGAACGCGCAGTTCGCCGCCGGCAAGGTGGGCCAGGCGCCCTCCAACGGCGGCCAAGAGCTGGTCTACACCGTCACCACGCGCGGGCGGCTGGCGGAGCCGCGCGAGTTCGAGAACATCATCGTGCGCGCCAACGCCGACGGCTCCGCGCTGCGCCTGCGCGACGTGGCGCGCGTCGAGCTCGCCGCCAAGGACTACGAGTTCATCGGCCGCATCAACGGCAGGCCGGCGACCCTGGTCGGCATCTTCCTGCAGCCCGGCGCCAACGCGCTCGCGGTGGGCCAGGACGTGCGCGCGACCATGGCGCGCCTCGCCGAGCGCTTTCCGCAGGGACTGTCTTACTCCGTCCCGTACGACACCACCCGCTTTGTCGAGGTGTCGATCCGCGAGGTGGTGAAGACGCTCGCCGAGGCGATGCTCCTCGTGTTCCTCGTGGTGTACCTGTTCCTGCAGAGCTGGCGCGCGACGCTGATCCCGTTCGCGGCGGTGCCGGTATCGCTGATCGGCACCTTCGCGGGGCTGCTGCTGCTCGGCTACTCCATCAACACGCTGACGCTGTTCGGCATGGTGCTCGCCATCGGCATCGTGGTGGACGACGCCATCGTGGTGCTGGAGAACGTCGAGCGCATCATGCACGAGGAAGGCCGCTCGCCGCGCGAGGCGGCGATCAAGGCGATGACGGAGGTCACCGGTCCGGTGGTGGCGATCGTGCTTACGTTGTGCGCCGTGTTCATCCCGATCGCCTTCCTCGGCGGCCTCACCGGCGAGCTCTACCGCCAGTTCGCGGTCACCATCTCGATCGCGGTGGTGATCTCCGGGGTGGTGGCGCTCACGCTCACGCCTGCGCTGTGCGTGCTGGTGCTCAAGCCCGGCGCGCGTGCCCCGCGCGGCTTCTTCGGCTGGTTCAACCGCTGGTTCGGCCGCGTCACCGACCGCTACGAGAACGGCGTCGCGCGCATGGTGCGCCGCGGCGGGGTGTCGCTCGCACTGTTCGCCGTCATGGTGGCGGCGGCGGTCACCCTTTGGCGCGCGACACCGGGGTCGCTGGTGCCCGACGAGGACCAGGGCTTCTACATCGCCGCGGTGATCCTGCCCGACGGCGCGACGCTGGAGCGCACCGACAAGGTGGTGAACGAAGTCATCGGCATCATCAAGTCCAACCCGAACAACGAGGACGTGGTCGCCTTTACCGGCTTCGACTTCCTCGGCGGGGGCTTCCGCAACAACGCCGCCACCATCTTCGTCACGCAGAAGCACTGGGACGAGCGCACGGTGACGGCGGCGCAGCTCGTGGGCGAGCTGTGGATGAAGACCGGTCACATCAAGGAAGCGCTGGTGCTCGCCTTCAACCCGCCGCCGATCTTCGGCCTGGGCACCGCCGGCGGTTTCGAGCTCTACCTGCAGACCCGCGGCGAGGGCGGCCCGCAGCGCACCGCGGAAGTGCTGGGCCAGTTCCTCGGCGCGGCCAACTCGAACCCGCTCCTGGGCGGCGTGCAGACGCTGTGGCGCGCGCAGGTGCCGCAGCTCTACGTGGACGTCGACCGCGAGAAGGCAAAGGCGCTCGGCGTCCCGCTGGACGAGCTCTACGGCGCGCTTTCGGCCACGCTGGGCACCTACTACGTGAACGACTTCAACCGCTACGGCCGCACCTGGCAGGTGCTGATGTCCGCCGAGCCCGGCTACCGCAAGCGCCCCGACGACATCGGCCGCGTCTGGGTGCGGTCGGAGAAGGGCGAGATGGTGCCGCTCGCGGCGCTCGCCACGGTGAAGTTCTCGGCCGGCCCGGATTCGCTCGATCGCTTCAACAACCTGCCGGCGGTGAAGCTGTTCGGCCAGGGCGCCCCGGGCGTGTCCTCCGGCCAGGCGATCCAGGCGGTGGAGGACCTCGCGGCCAAGGTGCTGCCGCCGGACTTCAGCTACGACTGGGGCGGGGCGTCCTTCCAGGAGAAGCGCTCGGCGGGCACCGAAGGCATCGCCCTCGGCCTCGCGGTGATCATGGTGTTTTTCATCCTCGCCGCCCAGTACGAGAAGCTGTCGCTGCCGCTCTCGGTGCTGCTCGCGCTGCCCTTCGGCACTTTCGGCGCGCTGGCGGCGATCTGGATCAACAACCTGCTGCCGATGCCCTATTACATGGCCGCGGGCGTGCCCTGGCTGCAGGGGCTGCTGTCGCCGCTCGCCGGCATCGCGCGGCTGTCGAACGACGTCTACTTCCAGATCGGCCTGGTGACGCTGCTCGGCCTGGCGGCGAAGAACGCGATCCTGATCGTCGAGTACGCGGTGCTCAAGCACCACGAGGGCCTGAGCGCCTCCGCCGCCGCGGTCGAGGCTGCACGCCTGCGCTTCCGGCCGATCCTGATGACCTCGCTTGCCTTCATCTTCGGCGTGCTGCCGCTGGCCCTGTCCTCGGGTGCGGGCGCGGGGGCGCGCCACTCGGTGGGCACGGGCGTGATGGGCGGCATGCTGGCGGCCACCTTCCTCGCCATCTTCTTCGTGCCCCTGTTCTTCAAGCTGTTCACCGACCGGCACCTCACCGAGAGGCGCAGCAGCGACGAAATCAAGGACGAGGCCGCGCAGGCGCGCAGCGTGTCGCACCGGCCAGTGCCGGCACCGCACCACGCGCCGCACTCAGGCTAATGCGGGGCGGGGCGCCAAGTGTAGGGCACGGGGCCGGTGGCGCGCAGCACGCGGATCATGCGCAGGGCCGCTTCGCGGCCGCGGTAGTAACCCGGCACGACGATGGTCTCGTCGAAGCCCATCGCGCGGTAGAACCCGCGCGCCGCCTCGTTGCCCGCGCGCAGCTCCAGGTGCAGGCTCGCCATGCCGGCGACGCGCGCCGATTCCACGAGCCACTCGAGCAGGCGCCGGCCGATGCCCAGGCGTCGGTGCGCGGGACGCACCGCGAGCAGCACCAGGTGCGCGCGCTCGTCGCCGAACTCCATGATGGCAAAGCCGGCGATGCGCCCGCGGTCGCAGGCGACCGGGGTCAGCGTGTCGCGGTCGCGGATGGCCTTGAGCATGCGCGCCGCGTCGTACTTCCACGGCAGCCCGGTCTCGATCAGGTCGCGCGACATGAGCGCCATCGCCTGGGCGTCGCCGGGGTCTGCGAGCCTGATCGCGATCGCGTGCTGCGTCATGACGGGAAGTCTAATCGCAATCGCCCCGCATTGTCAGCGGGCGGCGGCGTGCTGCTCGCGGATGCGCACCGCGCGCTCCAGGCCGTCCGCGGCCTGCAGCACTTTGAGGCGCAGGTCGTCGTCCAGGCCGGCCTGCAGCAGGCGGCGCACCTCCTCGAGCGCGGCCGCGTCCGCCTGGCCGCCGAGGAATGCCGACAGCCACCGCTCGACGAAGAAGATCTTGCGCGTGCGCTTGAGCTCGGGCAGCGCGCCGAGCGCGCTCGCGAGCAGCGGCGCCGTGTCGGCGGCGTGCTCCGGGGCGTTGAATGGCTCGAGCGCCTCCTCCGCCCAGCTCTCGGGCAGGGCTGGATCGCTGCGCAGGCGCTCGTACAGGGCGCGCTTGGCCGCCGCGCCGGGCCGCGCGGCGCGCGCGGCGAAGGCGTAGCGCCGGGCATCGCCGCCGCCTTCCAGCTTCTCCAGCGCCGTGAGTAGCGCCGTGCCGGCGGGCTGGCCGCGCTGCACCAGGCGCATCGCGAGGCGAAAGCGATCGCGCGTGCCCAGCGCCACGCCGGGCAGCACGAGCTCGCCCTCCAGCAGCTTTTGCAGGTCGGCGAGGCCCGCCGGCGTCCAGGCGAGCGCGGCGTAGGCGCGCATCAGCAGGATCCTGCGACTGGGCGGCACGTCGGCGAGCATCGCTTGCGACAGGGCGCGCTCGAGCCGCGGCGCGACGGCGTCGCGCTGCGCATCCGACAGATAGCGGCGGAACGCCGTTTCCACCCGGGCGAGCAGGCCGGCGAGGATCACGTCGTCCGCCTCCTCGGGCGCGAGCGCCAGCGCCCAGTCGATGAACGCGGCCGGGGCGAGCTGCGCGTCGCGCACGCTTTCCCACAGCGCCTCGATGAGCTGCGCGCGCAGCAGGCCGTCGGGCAGCGCCAGCGGCTCGGCGAGCAGCGACTGGCGGCTCGCCTCGTCCAGGAGGAACCTCCCGTAGCCGAAATCGCCCGCGTTTGCATATAGCCAGCGCGCCGCGGGATGCGCCGCCGGCCCCACGACGCGCGCGCTGCGCTGCTCCAGGCGCGTCTCCGAGGTGCGCACCTGACCGTCCTCGCCGGCCGCCGCGACCACCAGCCTCTGCGGCCAGCTGCCGCGCTCGCCGAGCGCGTCTTCCTGCGCCAGCCACAGGGCGCCGCCGCGCCACTGCAGCGCGACATTCGGCAGGCCGCGCCGGTTCACCCACGCCGCGGCCCACTCCTGCAGGTCGCGGCCGGCGGCGCGCTCGAATGCGCGCACCAGGTCGCTCCAGTCGGCCGCACCCCAGGCATGGCGCTGCACGAAATCGCGCAGTGCGCGGCGGAACTGCGCCGCGCCAAGATAGAACTCGGCCTGGCGCAGCACCGCAGGGCCTTTCGAGTAAACGATCGCGCCATACGCCGACTTCGCCGCAGAGAGATTGGCGAGCGGCTGCCTGAGCGGCGTGGTGCCCGCCGTGGCATCGATGCGGTAGGCATTGGTCTTCAGGGCGTGGAACGCGCTCCAGGGCTCGAGCTGCGGCACGATGGCCTCGGCGGCCTTGGCCGCCATGAAATTGGCGAAGCCCTCCTTCAGCCACAGGTCGTCGAACCAGCGCATGGTGACCAGGTTGCCGAACCACTGGTGCGAGGCCTCGTGAAAGATCAGTTGCGCGCGGCGCAGCAGGTCCGGGTTGCTCGGCGCGAAGGGAAACAGCACCGACGCCTCGTTCAGGAAGGTGGCGCCGGCGTGCTCCATGCCGCCGTAGGCGAGCTCGGGGATGAGCACCAGGTCGTACTTGGCGAAGGGGAAGGGCCGCGCGAACTCCGCTTCGAAGAAGCCGAGCGCCGCGCGGTTCAGGCGCAGCACCTCCGCCGCGTGCTCGAGGGCGCGCGCGCGCTGCGACCGGCGCACGAACAAACGCGTGGCCTCGCCGGCCTGCGTGATGGCTTCGAAGGGCCCGGCGGCGAAAGCGAAGAGGTAAGTCGGGATCGGCTCGGTGTCGGCGAATCGCGCGCGGCCTGGGGCCTCCTCCAGCGCGGGGGCGTTCGACACCGCGCGCCACTTGGCAGGCATCTGCAGCGCGAGGCTGAAGCGCGCTTTGAGGTCCGGCTGATCGAAGCAGGGAAAGACGCTGGAGGCATCCGCCGGCACAAACAGCGAGTAGAGGTACTGCGCGCCGTCCTGCCGGTCGCGATACCGCGTGAGTGCGCGCCCGGCCACGGCGACCGGCGCCTGGAACTGCAGCTCCACGCGATTCACG